>CAZCKF010000462.1:0-3026 GCA_964499155.1 uncultured Chitinophagaceae bacterium | reverse complement strand
CCACTCACAAACTGTCCTTTTTTTACATTGACGATTTTTTCAGTTTCTGCAGCAGCCAATAACAGATCTGTTTGCCTGCACAGAAATGCCGGGATCTGTAAAATATCAACATACTCTGCCGCTATATCTGCTTCAGCGGGAGAATGGATATCTGTTGTGCATGGCAATCCATATTTATCTGCAATTTTTTTTAGCATTGTCAATGCTTTTTCATCTCCCAGGCCTGTAAATGAAGATGCGCTTGTGCGGTTTGCTTTTCTATATGAAGATTTAAATACAAGCGGTATTTGTAATTCATTGCAAATACTCTTTACTTCTGCAGCGACAGTATCCAGTAATTCTTCACTCTCAACTACGCAGGGTCCGCAAATGAGGAAGAAATTGTTTTTGTTGTAAACCTGGTTCGTGAATAGTGGTGTGAGAAAAGACATGGATCAAAGTTACGGGCGTGACGAGCAAGACAAACGTTCAATGCACAATATTCAATGCTCAATGCTCATTTTCGAGAATCTCCCCTCCAGGGACTTGAAGCCTGACACTTAGGCTTGAGACTTGGACCTTGTCGCTTGGACCTTGCCGTAAGGCTCTTACTTTTGTGGACATGCCAAAAGAAAAAATTCTCGTCATTGGTGCATCTGGTCAAATCGGGGTGGAGCTTACCCTCGCACTTCGCAAAATTTATGGCAGCTCAAATGTTATAGCATCTGACTTGCGCGAAGAAAATGCATTATTAAAAGACTCGGGACCCTACGTGAGCCTGGATGTAATGAATAAAGAATTATTACACCTGCATGTAACAAGACAAAACATTACACAGATTTATTTACTCGCTGCCATTCTTTCTGCGACGGGAGAAAAAAACCCTTCGCTTGCCTGGCATTTGAACATGCAGGGATTGTTGAATGTTCTTGAGATTGCGAGAGAATTAAATTTGAATAAGATTTACTGGCCAAGCAGTATTGCAGTATTTGGTCCAACCTCGCCCAAACAGAATTGTCCGCAACATACTGTGATTGAACCTGTCACTGTGTATGGTATAAGTAAATTTGCAGGTGAATTCTGGTGCAATTATTATTTCAACAAATATGGGGTTGATGTCAGGAGCCTTCGATATCCGGGATTAATCAGCTACAAATCGCCACCTGGTGGTGGAACAACTGATTATGCTGTTGAAATCTATCATGAAGCTATTGAGAAATCCCAATACACCTGTTTCCTTCTTGAAGACACTTACCTCCCCATGATGTATATGCCTGATGCCATTCGTGCAACAGTAGAACTTATGGAAGCTCCCGCAGCGCAAATTGGGGTTCGCACATCTTACAATCTTTCAGCCATGAGTTTTTCTCCGCAGGAAATTTCTAACGAAATAAAAAAACATATTCCCGACTTCAGCATCAACTATGCACCTGACTATCGGCAATCGATAGCCGAAAGCTGGCCACAAAGCATTGATGATTCTGTGGCTAGAGCGCATTGGGGATGGGAACCGGAGTATGATCTCGCAAGGATGACGAAGGATATGTTGGAGAATCTTGCGAAGGAAAATTCAATTTAAGAATTAAGATTTTAGATTTAAGATTGCGGGGACACTCAAAATGTTTGCAAAGTCGATACCCGTAAAGAAATCTAAAATCTAAAATCTAAAATTTCTCAAAGTTCTCTGATCCAAATATTCCGGAAACTCACCGGCTCTCCGTGATCCTGCAACACAATCGGCATTTTATCATCATGTTTTTCGTAATAAGGAGTTCCGATGTATTGTGTGATTCCCCAGATTTCAACATTGTTTTGTACCAGGACACCATTATGAATGACAGTCACTCTTGCCGGAGATTTTAATGTGCATTGAAACGTGGGGCAGTGAAAATAATATCATAGGTCTGCCATTCGCCAGGTTTGCGTGCTGCATTTACAAGTGGCATTCTTTGTTTGTAAATACTTGCAGCTTGTCCATTGCTGTATGTTCTGTTATTATAATTATCGAGCACCTGTATTTCGTAGCGACTCATCAGGTAAACACCGCTGTTGCCTCTATTTTGTCCCGTGCCTGTGCCAGCAGCAGGTGATCTCCATTCAACATGCAACTGGCAATCACCAAACCTTCCTTTTGTGCGAATATCGCCACCACCCTTGGCCACAGTCATTACATTTCCTTCAACTGTCCATTTCGCAGATGAGCTATCCGATTCCTTTACCCAATTGTCAAGATTCCTTCCATTGAATAATATGATTGCATCAGATGGAGGATCCTGCGATGTAGCACCCGGAGTAACAATACGGGGAACAGGATTCCAAACCTCTGTAAGTTTTGGATCGCCCTGGGCTTGAGAAATAAAAAATGCACCGCCAAAAAGGGTAGTCAGAATTTTTTTCATATGAATTATTTCAATTAACGATCAATCTTAAATCCATTAAACTCCATCAAATCTACTTCCTGCACAGAAACATTTTCGACCCGTGCCTGGTCAGGGCCATGATGACACCATTGTATTAATTTATCCAATTGATGTTGTTCGCCTGTGACAAAAATCTGCACAGCCCCACTTTTTAAATTTTTTACCATTCCGGTGAGACCAAGCTTTCGTGCTATATCAATCGTTGATTGTCGAAAGAACACTCCTTGAACCAGGCCTGTTATTTTTATTTGAATAGTTTTCAAATTATAAAGAAAATTAACCACAAGTCACAATAGCTGACGCAAGATCCAAGAGATAAGCTCCAAGGTCCAAACGCTAGCAGCATCATTTAAAAACGACATCCGTCAACATAAACATTGAACATTTGAAAACTTCTTCTGTACATAGCTTTTCAAAAAAGAAACGCACGGTCAAAGAATTCGAGTGCTCAACTGCCGACTGCCTACTGCCCACTCACCACTCACAACTCACGACTGCCCCCTCCCTAAATCCCCGTCAAAAAATTCCCCTTAATGTAATCAGCAACCGATACCAGGTTCTTCGTTTGCTCAAAGACTGCAAGCTGCCGATCTGCACCAGTTCCATTTTCAAGAATTTTATGCACGA
>CAZCKF010000461.1:2725-3030 GCA_964499155.1 uncultured Chitinophagaceae bacterium | reverse complement strand
TGTACAAAGGGGATGTGGAATCCTTCCAGATAATTCTCACAATACAATGCCCAGTTCGCATTCACATGGTATTCTTTTGAAAGTGCAGGATAAAAAACAAATTCATCCAATGGCAACCAACTGATCTTCGATTGCATTTCGCCAAAATATTTTTGAAACGAATCATTTCCCAGGCTTGTAAACAAAATATTGCCCCATTGTTCAAGCGGGTATTGTTTGAGGTTATCATCAGCACTCGGAAAATCTTTTACCTCCTTAAACTCAGGCATTGAGATCATTTTTCCATCAAGCTGAAATAACCGGCC
>CAZCKF010000461.1:0-2715 GCA_964499155.1 uncultured Chitinophagaceae bacterium | reverse complement strand
CCGTGGTATTTGCATCGAAGATTGGTTGTATGACAGGCATCATACACCAATAAATTTCCGCGGTGTGTACAGACGTTACTAAGACAATGCAGTTTTTCTGATTTGTCCTTTGTCACAACAACAGGCTCATCAAGATATCCGGGAAGAATATTAACGGGTTGGCAATCTCCCTGTTTTTTGAGTGAAGACAGGTCACCGATAAAGTGCCAACTGTTTAAGAAGATCTTATCTTTTGCGGTTTCAAAAGCTTCAGTGGAATTATAGAATGAAGTATCGAGAGTACGGGCGAGAGAAATGTCGGGATGAACTTCCGATAACATTGTGCAGGTTTGTGTTGAAGATAGTTGAAAGAAAGCTATTGGCTGTTGGCTGTTGGCTGTTGGAGTGATGAAACAGGGTGTGTAATGTGAAGTAATTAAATCTAATGTTAATCCTTTGAGGGCTATTGGTTATTGGCAATTGGCTGTTGGAGGTTGATAGATAAAGATAATAGGAAGTGGATCATAGAAAATACTTTGTTTTACCTACAATTTCCTTCTGAATGATAATCTCTCATTCTCGCTCCAAAAGCCAACAGCCAAAAGCCAACAGCTGTCCGTTCATATATTTCCTAAAGAACGAAGGAAGATTTTAGTTAACTTTTGGACTTTCTAAATAACTACAACTATGAGAAAGTGTTTTCTGATCCTCTTTATGTTCTTCACTGTGCAGGTAATTGCGCAGGACAATTTTACAATTACACCGGAAAAACCAAAAGCCGGAGAAACAATAACCATCACTTATGAACCGGCTGGAGATCTGGCCGGAACCATAAAGCCTGTTGAAGGCATTGTATTTCTTACCGGTTCACAGGGAGGAAATACAGAAGACTTGCCGATGACGCGGAGCAATCGCAAATTCACAGCGACTGTAAAAACCGATACTGGCCATTCATTAATGGTGCTTGGTTTTAAAGTGGATGAAAAATGGGACAACAATTACAACAATGGCTACATGGTGGTTTTGCATGATGAAAATGGAAAACCAAAAAAAGGCGGAAACTCATTTGCTGCCAATTTTTATGCGGGTATGGGTTGGCTCGTAGGACTTGACAGGAATAATGAAAAGGCGATTGAATCCTATGACAAGGAATTTGCATTATTCCCTGAGCAACGTAAAACATTTATTGTTGGTTACCTGCGTGCAGTTTCGCAAGTGAAGAAGGACGACGTTGCGAATATGGCACTAAAGGAAATTGAATCAATTAACAAGCAGGGATTAAAAGAAGAAGCTGATTACAGCATCGTTGAAGCACTGTATAATATTGCCAAATTACCTGAGCAGGCAAAATTTGTTGCTTCAGTTAAAAAGGAAAAATTTCCGAAAGGAAGCTGGACGATCAATGAAACGTTTAATAAGTTTTATGCTGAAACTGATCCAGATAAAAAAGCTGTACTGCTGGCAACTATTGTGAATGAAGTGGAGACCAATGAAAAGTGGAAAGCATATAAAGAAAATATTGCAGCTTATAAATTACAAATGGCAACTGCATATGCAAAAAAGAAAGACTGGGCTAAGGTTAAAGATGTAATTGCAACATCAGGTGCAACAGATGCTCAGCTCGTGAGCACCTATAATTCACTTGCATGGGAAATGCAGAAAACGAGTGAGAACCTGGATCTTGCTGAAGAATTTTCAAGAAAAGCAACAGAATTTTCTAAAAAAGAAATCACTGCCCCAACAGCAAAAAAATATCCTTATTCAACAACAAAGCAATGGGCCAAAGAAAGAAGAGGAAATTATTCCATCTATGCAGACACTTATGCAATGGTGCTGTACAGAAAGGGTGAATACAAAAAAGCTCTTCCTTTTGCAAGAGAAGCCGCGATCACAATCAGTGAGGGAAAAGATCCTGAGCAGAATAATACCTATGCACTTGTAGCAGAGAAAACAGTACCTGCAAAACAGTTGAAAAAAGAACTGGAAGGATTTGTAAAGAATGGAAAGTCTACAGGCGAAATGAAAGATGTGCTTAAAAGACTTTACGTAAAAGAAAAGAAATCCGAAGCAGGTTTTGAAGATTATGTTGCACAGCTTCAGAAAGAAAATTATATCAAGATGCTGGCTGAGTTGAGAAAATCAATGCTCAATAATGCATCACCTTCTTTTGCATTGCTAAACCTTGAAGGAAAGAAAATTGACATTGCTGACCTGAAAGGAAAAACTGTCATCGTCGATTTCTGGGCTACGTGGTGCGGTCCATGTAAGGCATCTTTCCCAGGCATGCAGAAAATGGTGAACAAATACAAGGATGATCCCAATGTAAAATTCGTTTTCATCGATACATGGGAAAAAGGTGATGACAAGAAAAAGCAGGCGCTTGATTTCATCCTCAACAACAAATACACATTTGATGTATTGATGGATGATGAAGACAAGGTTGTTTCTCAATTCAAAGTTGATGGTATCCCCACAAAATTTGTAATTGACAGAAACGGAAGGATTCGTTTCAAGTCAGTTGGTTTTGATGGAAGCGATGATAAGCTGATGCAGGAGTTGACTGCGATGATTGAATTAGCGCAAGAAGAGAGTAAGAAAGCTTTCTAAGCAACTATTATATTTTTAGAAGCCTCAGTCGTTTGATTGGGGCTTTTTTAATTGAGAGGCGAGAGACGAAAGGCGAAGGGCGAGGCTTTTTAGAAGCGAGATGATTTTTTCCAATACAGAAATGTCCTC
>CAZCKF010000460.1:279-3033 GCA_964499155.1 uncultured Chitinophagaceae bacterium | reverse complement strand
CTGAAAATATATGAGCAAATTCACCAAGACCAGAATTAGCCGGGACATAATAAATAGTGGGTTTGGCCACTGTAACATCCACTGCTTCTGCACTGGTTGGAATAACCATAGCACCATAAGGATGTGAAGCGGAAATCATATCCTGAACAACACCCTTAATAAAACCTAATCGTAGAGTCGGAGGCAATGCTTCATCCTGTACAACCTTGTCAACACTGCGAAGCACCCATTCCCTTCCTTCTTTATCCTCCAGCCTTATCGATTTCGTTTGTTGTCCTCCACCCAGTTCCTTCACCTTAAATCCACCATTGGTCGTAGCCAGGTGGAATACAGGCATTTTAATAGGAGTAGCCCATATTTTACGATAATTGCTACCGTGAAAAATACTTTGAAAGATATTGGGATTGTTATATCGGAGTGATGCCGGTGTTACCACCACAGAATCAGAAAAATATTGAGGTGCCGTCAAAGCGGGTCCGGAGGAAAACAGGATTATCGTCGTGACGATAAAAACTACCATGAATTTCTTTGCCATGCTATTGTTCAGTTCGTTAAATGACCAATGAAATGATTGCGAATCTTATGCCACCACCATCAGGCTGCAACCCCGAACATCGCTGTGATCCATCCTGCCCGTTATTTTAAAAGTATTGTTGTCCAGTAATTCTCCTGCATCCTGTGTTTCAATAAAACTGCATGAATACACATTGGCGAGATCGATCACATTGATGGCACCACTACCATCCATGCGAATGGATAGCGGATCTTCCATATCCCGCAACAGGATCTTCATCCAGGATGGCGTTGAAAATTTTCCGTCCCGGGTGCTGTATGCCTGGGACAATAATTCTGTCATTCCGTACTCTGATGCTATAGACCTTACCCCAAATGCTTTGCATAATTGATCATGCAGATCCTCGCGTATAATTTCTTTCTTCCTTCCTTTCATACCGCCGGTTTCAACAATCGTGGTATTTTCCAATTGCATCGGATGTGCACGTGCAAAATCAAGCAGGGCAAAACTTACCCCAAGCAACATGGTTTTCTGTCCCTTGCTTTCCAGTTGCTTAACAGATGCGGCCAATGCTGAAAAATTATCGAGGTAAAAACCACTTAAATTGTTTTCTGACCAATCTATGAGCTTGCTGGCCATGTAAACGAGTGAAGCATTGTTTCGTTCCAGGTAGGATGGCAAAAGGGCGAGAATGCACCAGTCACTGACCTTACCGAAATGTTGTTCAAACGCAAGCCTGAAGCTTTTTTCATATAAGGACACATCCTTTATAATATGTTTTGATGCGTCAGTTCCAGTGGTCCGGCTGCTTTCAAACACAAGTTCATAGTCATTGCCGCATAAAATCTGTTTGTTCCTGAATAAACCAACGGGTATAAAAGGAGTCTGAAGTATGGTTGTTACCCTATCTGGTTTTACTTGCAATGCATCAACATACTCACGGTAAACAAGATTGTTTTTGTACTGGAAATGAAAAATTTCAATGGCAAGGACTTCAAAATTTTCAGCAGTCACTTGAAAGATTTTATCACTCCATTCACAACGCATTGTCAGTATGTATAAGGTAAAACTGTAAATTTGTTCAGATCAAAAAATGGATATGAAATTCAAGGCCCTTGCTTCTATCGTTCTATTATTGTTTGCTATTGGATGTGGCAAAGATAAGTTCGAGACAAACCCCCAGATCGAGATCAAATCGTATAATGATAAAGAGATCGGTAATGGACAAACATTACAGATCCGATTAAAGTTTACAGATAAGGAAGGGGATATTGGTGCCGGAAGGTTGGTATATATTCCAAAAAGACTGAATGTCAGACCACTCCCACCCCAGGTTCCCAATTACGATTCTGTTAGAAATAACCTCCCGTCTTTCCCAAATGAGACAGATGGAGAATTCTTGCTTTCATTACCCTGGTTGTTTTTGCACAAGAGTGACCTGGAAAATGACACAATTGTTATCCGTTTTGTTGCGGTTGATCGCGCAGGAAACAAGAGCGACACCATAACTTCGGATCAACTTGTCATTCGCAAGCAATAACGTGCTCCGACGGATTTTTGAATTTTTAATTTTCAGTAATCTATTTATTTCTGTTTGTGCTGTCCTCATGACCGCAGAAGCAAGCATTCGTGTCACTGGTAAACAACTGCACCCGGATCTGGCTTCCTTTATGTTCTTCGCAACACTGAGCAGTTATAGTTTTCACTGGTACATAACCCCTGTCGATTTTCCACGCACACCACGTGAAAGATGGTTGCAGGAAAACAGGTTTACACATCTCGTAATGTGGGTTACGGGTCTTATCGGAAGTATATATTTCTTTTTTCCTTTTATTAAACACTGGTTTGCATTCCTTGTACTCGGCATTATCACATTTCTTTATAGTGCACCAAAAATTCCATTGAAGCCTTTCAGGTGGTTGCGTCGAATTGCTTTTGGTAAAACCATTTTTCTTTCGGCGGTTTGGACTGCTGCAACATTTCTTCCAATTATCATAAACAATGTAGATATAAATAATAAAATCATTGTTTTTGCCATCTCCAGGTTTTTACTCATCTACTCCATTTGCATATTGTTTGATCTGCGTGATCGGGAAGATGATAAAAGAGCAGGAATAAAAAGCATGATCACTTATTTTTCTGAAAAAAATGTGGACAGGTTATTTCTCATCAGCATTTCGCTATTTACCATTTCAACAATGCTGTTATGGCGTTTCGGATATCCTTTTCCGTCAGTATGT
>CAZCKF010000460.1:0-269 GCA_964499155.1 uncultured Chitinophagaceae bacterium | reverse complement strand
GTTTTGTATGAGCCTGCTAAAAGAAAACCAACGGACATGCTATACTATTTTGTACTGGATAGTTTAATGATCGTATCAGCGCTGTTCCTGCTCATCGGGATTTAACTAAATTTGTCGCCGTTATAATAAGACATTCGAAAAAAATAGCTCATGGCGAAATCAGCAAAAGCAAAATCCATTCTCACCGATAAGTCAATGAATTTTCTCGTTGAGTATATGAACAACCCTTCTCCCGTTGGCTTTGAATCGGGTGGACAAAAAATATGGCT
>CAZCKF010000459.1:0-3037 GCA_964499155.1 uncultured Chitinophagaceae bacterium | reverse complement strand
CCTGCATTACAGTGCACTTGTAAACTGCCGAAGGAATCGGACATCGTTCTCACTAAACAAGCGCAGGTCATTCACGCCATACAAAAGCATTGCGGGTCGTTCGATACCCATGCCAAATGCAAATCCAGTGTATTTATGTGAATCGATCCCGCAGTTTTCAAGCACTTTGGGATGCACCATTCCGCAACCGAGGATTTCAACCCATCCTGTTTTTTTACAAACCCTGCAACCTTCACCACCACAAATGAAACAACTGATATCCATTTCTGCACTTGGTTCAGTAAAAGGAAAATAAGATGGCCTGAACCTGATCCTTACGTCCTTACCATACATCTCCTGGGCAAAAAAGTATAATGTTTGTTTCAGGTCTGCAAAACTTACATGCTCATCAATGTATAATCCTTCCACCTGGTGAAAAAAACAATGTGCCCTTGCACTTACAGTTTCGTTGCGGTATACACGCCCGGGACAAATGATACGGATGGGCAACTTTCCTTTTTCCATTTCGCGGATCTGCACATTGCTGGTATGTGTTCGCAATAACCAATCGGTGCCACTTCCTTTTGAAATATAAAATGTATCCTGCATGTCTCTCGCAGGATGATCTTCAGGAAGATTTAATGCAGTGAAATTGTGCCAGTCGTCTTCAATCTCGGGGCCATCCGCTACAGAAAAACCAAGTCTCTGAAAAATAGAAACGATGCGGTTGCGAACAAGAGTAACCGGATGTCGTGTACCCTGCGGAATTTCATCCCCCGGCAGTGTGAGGTCAATGTTGGATTCTTCCTCTGCAACCGGGGTGGATCCTGATCGCAATGATTCAAATTTTTGTTCTGCGTGTGATTTGAAATCATTGAGCACCTGGCCGAATTCTTTCTTTTTTTCAGGTGGAACATTCTTCATTTCTCCCATCAGGTTCTTCACAATGCCCTTGGTTCCAAGAAATCGTATCCTGAAGTTCTCTACAGATTGCAGGTCTGAAGCATTGAAGTCATCAATTTCTCTCCTGTATTGTTCGATTTGCTGTAGCAATTGCTCCATCAGACAAAGATATGGACAACAGTGCACGGGTATTGCTGAACCCTTAGATTTGCATCATGTCTGACTTCCTCAATATTTCAGATTTTCTGACACCATTAAATGCTGCAGAAATTTCTGGTGATGAAGGGTATAAAAATGGCCAGCTTGGAAAAGCTGCACTCCTGTATGTCGATGAATTCCCTGATGTGGATGATGCAGATGTTGTGATTGTGGGCTGTGGTGAACAAAGAGGCGCAGGCTGGCATAAAGGATTCAGCAATGCGCCAGACCAGATTCGTAAACAGTTTTACAGTTTGTATTACTGGCATACGGATGTGCGCATTGCCGATGTTGGAAATGTAAGACCGGGTTCTGATGAAAAGGACACACATGTGGCCCTGCGAACCGTGGTATATGAACTGATCAATGCCAGGAAAACGGTGATCATACTCGGTGGATCACATGATCTAACTCTCGCACAATACAATGCCTATTCGGGGAGACAGCAACTGATCGAAGCAGCCTGCGTGGATGCATTGATCGACATTGATATGGATTCACCTTACAGGAATGAACAATTCCTCATGGAACTTCTCACAGGGGAACCCAATTATATCCGTCATTACAATCACATAGGATTTCAGAGTTATTTCGTACAGCCCCAAATGCTCGAGACAATGGATAAACTCAGGTTTGATTGTTATCGACTCGGTCATGTGCGTGAAAACATTGAAGAAATGGAACCGGTTTTGCGCAATTGCAGTTTGCTGAGTTTTGACATTTCTGCATTGGCGAATGCATATTCACCTGCATCAGGGCTATCTCCAAATGGTTTCAATGGCGAAGAAGCGTGCACAATAATGCGATATGCCGGTATGAGTCCGAATATCAGCACCGTTGGTATTTATGGATACCAGCCAGAAAATGATCGTGAAGAACTTTCGGCAAAACAGATCAGTCAAATGATGTGGTATGTTCTTGATGGCAGAAGTCGCGGCCGTCGCGAGGCAACACTTGATGAAAAAGAATCTTTCAATGAATTCCACATGGCTTTTGCTGAAGTAGAAACCGTTTTTCTGCAAAGTAAAAAAACCGGCAGGTGGTGGATGCAGCTTCCGGATAAAAGATTCATTGCTTGCAGTTATAAAGATTATTTGCTTGCAAGCAGTAATGAGATTCCGGAGAGATGGCTGCGAGCACAGGAGAGATCATGAGATTTTGGATTTTTGATTTTGGATTTTTGATTTGCCTTAATTGGAAAATTCATTATTGATTGTCAAACCAAGCTTGCCGAGGTTTGACAGAGCTTGCAGCGAATAGCGTGTAGCTTATAGCTTTCATTAAATCCATCATTCCCTAATTTTCACATATGATCATCACAGGCATCTGTAGCTTCGGTATGAGTGGTAAAATCTTCCATGCACCATTCATTCATGCACATCCTGAATTTCAATTAAAGGCAATTGTTGAAAGATCTGCATCCAACTCAAAATCCATTTATCCGGAAGTAAAGATTTACAGAACGATCAATGAGCTAATGTCCGATCCGGAAATTGAACTTATCATTGTCAATACTCCCACACATACACATTACGAATATGCCATGCAAGCCTTGGAGTCGGGTAAACACGTGGTACTGGAAAAACCAATGTGCGTGCAATATTCAGAAGCCATTGAATTGATCTCCTATGCTGAAAAAAATAATTTAAAGCTGACCGTATATCAAAACAGGCGTTATGATGGCGATTACAAACAAGTGCTTGATGTGGTTGCATCTGAGAAGCTGGGAACGTTACGTGAAGTTGAAATAAGATACGATCGATTCCGTCCAGGATTCAGTGGGAAACAACACAAGGAAGGAGATTTGCCCGGAGCCGGCGTGCTGTATGATCTTGGAGCTCATCTTATCGATCAGGCCCTGCAATTGTTTGGGACACCTCAAAAAATTTTCGCCGATGTTTTTGCAATGCGTGATCCCCACGCAGCGGATGATTATTTCGAATTGATTTTCTTTTAT
>CAZCKF010000458.1:0-3052 GCA_964499155.1 uncultured Chitinophagaceae bacterium | reverse complement strand
CTGAGCGGAAGACGAGGCTCGAACTCGCCACCTATAGCTTGGAAGGCTATCGCTCTACCAAATGAGCTACTTCCGCAAACAATTGACAATTTATACTTGCCAATTTATGTTTAAGAACTGTGGGCAGAGAAGGATTCGAACCTCCGTACTCCGAAGAGAACAGATTTACAGTCTGTCGCCTTTAGCCACTCGGCCATCTGCCCATGAGCCACCTGCCAGAATCGAACTGGCGACCTACTGATTACAAATCAGTTGCTCTACCAGCTGAGCTAAGGTGGCTGGTGCCCCCACAAAATGTTGATACAGAGGATAAACTTCTACCCCCCCATTTTTGGGAAGGCAAAGGTAAAGGAAAATGATAAATACAAAAATTTTGAAACAGCAATCATTGATTGAAAATCAAAAGAAAAGACTTCCAATTGGAAGTCTTTGTCATTTTTAAGCTGCCTGTTTTTCTTTTTGTTTTTTTATCTGGGTTACGATGGCATCCAGCGCATCGTCGAAAGATTGTTCAAATGATTTACTGCTTGCTTTTACAAAAAAATCATGTCGTGGAATATGTACCCGGATCTCTGCGACTTTGTCTTTGATATTATGTATTACGTTATCGAGTTTTAAAAAAACATCCACTTTGATAATGTGATCATGAAATGTTTCCAGTTTTTCGATTTTTTTATTAATGTATTCTACGAGTTTCAAATCTGCGTCGAATCGAACTGTTTGAATGTTTACGTTCATAGCATTTCCATTTTTGTGAAACAATATAAAAGAGCTTTTAGGGTAACCATTAACTACATAATATTCACTTTTTGATGCATTTCTAAGTTACGCCCGGAAGCCTTTTTTTCCAAAATAAAAAGAGGCCATTACCAGGCCAAATTTCAGAGAGATTTCGGATGAGCTTTCTTAAAAATATCTTTTAACTTCTCAATCGTGTTGTGTGTATAAATCTGTGTGGCTGCAAGACTGCTATGTCCCAATAATTCCTTAATGGCGTTGAGGTCGGCACCATTGTTTGCCAGATGCGTTGCAAAGGTGTGTCGAAGTACGTGAGGACTTTTTTTATCAAGCGTTTTTACACTTTCACCCAAAATATTTTTTACAGCGAGGTATGCATATTTCGGATAGAGCTTTTTACCCTTTTCTGTTGTTAGCAGTGTTTCAGTTTCTGATCCAATTTCTTTTTTCTTCAGCAATTGATAATCCTTCACCCGTTGAAGTAATTCAGCAGTAACTGGAATGACTCTTTCTTTATTTCCCTTTCCAAGTACTCGAACTACTTTTTTATGATGGTCAAACTGCGAATCCTTCAGTGTAATCAATTCATTTAATCGCATGCCTGTGCAATAGAAAATGGAAACCAGCATGGATGCATTTAATTCTTTCCAGCTTTCAGTATTGCTCACTGCATCTGCAATCTGTTGTACATTCTCCTGCCGGATAAAAACGGGAAGCTTTGATGGTTTTTTTGGACTGATCACTTTAATCATGGGAGATGCTTCGGCAACACCAGACCTGATCAAAAATTTATAAAAGGATTTCAGGCTTGAAATTTTTCGATTGATCGTTACAGCAGATATTCCACTTTCCTTTTTATTGGCAAGCCATGACCTGATATAAATGTGCGAAATACTTTTAATATCGATATCTCCGTAATGTATTTGCAGATAATCTTTAAAATCGATGAGATCCGTTTCGTAAGAGATTAGGGTGTGGCGGGAATACCTTTTTTCAAATTGCAGGTATTTCAGAAAGGATTGGATGTGTGCTTCAAACATCTGTATAAAGCTAATAAAAAAAATAGCCGCACACGAGTGCAGCTATCACAATGCTTTATAAATAAGGGATTAATCTTCAAATTTTCCGCTGGCAAGCTGTTGCTTGTACACTGCTTTCAACACCTGGTTTCTTCTTCTTACGGAAGGCTTGGTGTAAGACTGGCGCTCGCGTAATTGCAACAACACTTTTGATTTCTCAAACTTCTTCTTGTACTTTTTCAGCGCTTTGTCTATGTTTTCGCAGTCTTTTGAATCAATGATCAGCATATAATATACCTCCTATGGTATGTTTTATCCGTTTTACGGTGTGCAAAGATAGCCGGTTTTCCGGATTTGACGTAAATAAAGCCTTAAAAAAACGAATTTTGTCGCATGTTTACAGGAATTGTTGAATCGGTTGGCATTGTTATAGAATCATTTAAGGACGGAACCAACCAGGTTTTCAGGATTCAGTCCCCCATTTCAGACCAGTTTAAGATTGACCAAAGCATCAGCCACAACGGGATATGCCTCACGGTTGAACAGGTGATCAATGACACCCACCAGGTAACAGCTATTGAAGAAACCCTTTCCAAGACCAACTGCATGGAATGGGGAACTGGAAGTCTTATCAACCTGGAGCGGGCGCTGCAGTTCAATGGAAGGCTGGACGGCCACCTGGTACAGGGACATGTGGACGCAGTTGCCGATTGCATTTTCAAAATTGAAAAAGAAGGGAGCTGGGAATATGAATTTGCCTTTCCAAAAAAATTTGGTGAATTGATCATCGAAAAAGGTTCGGTATGTGTGAATGGCATCAGCCTGACCGCTTTTAATGTGACCAAAAAATCTTTTCGTGTTGCTGTGATACCTTACACTTACGAGCATACGAATATTAAAGAGATCAATGAAGGCGATCGTGCAAATATTGAATTTGACATGATCGGTAAATATGTATTGAGGAAATTATCTTTGAAACACTGACCACCAAACCCGCAATAACATGATTTCGGGCCCAGTATCCAGGGCGTATTACCCGGCGCTCGACGGCCTGCGGGGAATAGCAAGTTTGCTTGTAGTGATCTATCACAATTTCGGTTTCATTGATTATTTTTTCTTCGGCTGGTTGGGCCTCGACATTTTTTTCGTGCTTTCCGGATTTCTTATTACAGACATTTTATTAAAAACAAAGGACCGTCCTGATTTTTTGCGCAATTTCTACATGCGCAGAGTATTGCGTGTATTTCCAGTTTACTACCTCGCATTGGTTATTTTCCTTGTAATTCTTCCTCATT
>CAZCKF010000457.1:0-3058 GCA_964499155.1 uncultured Chitinophagaceae bacterium | reverse complement strand
ATCAGGATGAAGATTACCTGACCATGAATCACCACTCAGGTTCTCCTTCACTTTATAACCAAATAATGTTTCAAATCCTTCACCCCATTGTATGGTTTGTTTTTTTAGGTCTGCATCCCAGATCGCATCGAAGCTTGCTTTTGTTGCAAGACTGTAACGCTCATTCACTCGTTCAAGCTCAAGTTGTATTTCTTTTTGTTGTGAAATATCCTGGAAAGCACCAATAACACGAATTGGTTTTCCCTGTTCATCGCGAATGATATGTGCTCGGTCATTTATATAAGCATAGCTTCCATCCGACCTTCGTAAACGATATTCTTTTTGCCAGCGATCAATGTGTTTATTATCCAGTGAATAATAAAATTCAACAAGGGTTTTATCACGATCATCCGGGTGTATCAGCTCATGACTCGAATACAGAGGCAGATCCTGTACGATTTCATAGCCAAGTATTTCTTTAAAGGCAGGGCTTCTGTACACCTGATCCTTTGCTATATCCCATTCCCAAAATGCATCAGAAGTGGCGCGTGATGCATATTCAAATCGCTCATAGGATTCTTTAAGTTTTCGCTGCGACAAAGCTTTTTCAGTGATGTCTACAACGTTTACCATCACACCAACGATCTCTTCATTTTTTTTACGCGCGGGGTGAAATTTATTTTGAACAATAAATATTGAACCATCCGGTACTTTTAATTCAACCTCAGTTTCAAATGTTTCTCCCTTCAGTGCCCTCTCATATATCTTTTTTACAAATTCACGGCGTTCAGGGATCGCAATGTCAAGTACGGGCATCCCGGGATACAAATCAAAACCCATGATTTGCTTGGTGCGAATTGAAGCAACGCGATTGTACATAACAATGCGTAAATCAAAATCTACAAGGATGAACGATTCGTCTGTATTGTCGAGGAGAAGATTAAAATTTTCAAAAACCATTTTGGACCGCAGGTCCACAAGTTGTCTTTGCCTTGAATCGATGAGGACTATGCATTTTTTTATGCAACCATCTGTTGCAGTAAAAGGAAGACTATAACCTTCGCATTCAACCTGGTCTCCCTGTTTTGAAATGATCGTTACAGAGGATTGACGTGATTCATTGAATTCACCTTGTAATAATGAACTGATATTGTACTCAACCAATTCAAATAATTCCTGGCTAAACAATTTGCAGGCTGCTTCATTAGCATGTTCTATTTGTCCATTGCAGGAAATGATGAGTAGCGCGAGGTCTGAAGAATTCACCAATGATTGGTAAATCTGCTCGGCATTATCCGTTAAGATATTGGAAGAGGAAGGCAGCATGTGTGGTTCGGCTTGTCAGCGTTGCGGTTTCTCAGGTGGTGATTGCAGTAAAGTTCTAAAAATATCATGGAAATTCAGATGGATGACGGGTGAATGACATTGAAATAAGTGTTTACCCTTGCTATAAATGAATTATTTTGCTCATCCAATTCCAATTCATGCAAAAAGAACTAACATCCTGGTACAGTCCTTCACTTGGTAAAGACATGCCTATGGCAGTTTATGGAAATTATGGTTTTGCACTTTTACTGGTTCCAACTGCTGCTGCTGATTACCTGGAATATGAACGATTTCAATTAATGGATCATCTTGCGCCATTCATTGATGCAGGAAGAGTAAAGGTTTTTTCTATCAACAGCATCAATAATGAAAGCTGGTTGAATAACCAGATGGAACCATATCACAAAGTGGTTCGTCACATGCAGTTCAATGATTACGTCCACAATGAAGTGGTGCCATTTATCAGGAACAATACAAGTTGGGATACTCCGATCATTACTTGTGGTGCATCTTTCGGCGCGCTGCACAGCATGAATTTATTTCTTAAAAGACCTGATCTCATCAATGGTGTTATTGCAATGAGTGGTGTGTATGATCTAACAGAATACACCAAAGGTTACTATGACGACAATGTGTACTTCAACAGCCCTCAGCATTACATTCCGAATTTGCAGGACCATGGAGCACTTGAACAGATCCGAAGAAGTAATCACATCCACATAACTACGGGCAGTGGATCATACGAAGACCCTGCAGCAAGTGGAAAGTTTGCAAAGATCCTGTACGATAAGGGAATCAATTATGAATTGGATGTTTGGGGACCTGAATGGCCACATGACTGGAATACGTGGAGAGCGATGCTACCTCATTATTTAGGAAGCAGGTTCTAAATATCTTCAATCAATTAAACACGGATTATTTGGATTTAGCCAGGATTGCACGGATGAATAACAACTGTTATTTCCATAGTTATAAAGACGACATTATCCAGCAATAAATATTAATTCATTGCCCTGGTCAGGGCTTTCCTAACAAGCAAAATCAAAAATTATACAGTTATTCCCGTTGGGTAGATCAACAATTTTATTCCCCATGCCACAGAAGTGAGTACAAGAAACCCTGCGATGATGCGTTTGAATATTTTTTTGGAGAAAAAGGATTGGTTCGACAAGTAGTTTCCTAAAAAAACATAGAGAACAAAACCAGTGAATGTCGCAGCACCAAGTCCGACAACGAACCAGTTATAATGTCGGGGGTTAGGTTCGAGCCAGTTATTTGATATAAGATATGATGACCAGAAAGTCCAGAAGATAAATTGAAGCGGATTGATTGCTTTTAAAAAAACGCCGAGCATGAATGCTTTGAAAGGAGTATAGTTTTTAAAATTCTTCCGTTTACGTTCATGCTTTTTCAATTTGCGAAAAGAGTTAACAAAAATGATGATTCCAAGCACCAGGAATAAACCGATCATCACCCATTGCAATACCAGGAAAAGAGTTTCCTGTTTGATGAAAAAATCAAAGCCCAGGAAGTATAAGCGGATGTAAATTATCTCTACAATTGAGGAACCCAGGCCAAATGCAAGGCCTGTCTTTTTATTTTTATCAATAGTCAATTCCATCGCCGCTGCGCTCATATTTGAGGGGGCGATAGAACCGGACAGGCTTATTACATATCCAGCTAAAAAAGAAACGATCAGGCTCTGCACGCCTGCAATCTAAAATTATTATGCCATTGAAATGTGCGATGTACG
>CAZCKF010000456.1:0-3060 GCA_964499155.1 uncultured Chitinophagaceae bacterium | reverse complement strand
ATGTTGACTGCAGGAATTGTTGTGTTTGTGGTTGAATTGTTGTTCAGACCCCAGTTCCATACATCCCTTGACATGAAGTCATTAAAAAGGGAGGGCAGGGTGGGAAACAATTCACCGTTTCTTTTAATCAGTGACATAGTTACCTCCGTTTTTAAGTTTGTACTGTATTGGCAACAATGGAAATGCCAGCCTGGAAAAACTGAAATTTTTTCAGCTATATGTAAATGATGTCACCTGGATGTGTACAGTATGTCATTTTGATTGGGGAACAATTACAAGAAGCTGTCCTGCACCGATCCAGGCATCAACCGCATTAACCTTTCCCCTGTATTCTCCATCAACCTGTAATGGTATTTTTCGTTTGCTTGAGATCTTTGCATTATTGGTTTTAATAATTTCCACGCGGTCTTCTTTGAAAGATTTGTGCTTGATTACCATTTTCAATATAACCTGTGCAAGGCTTAGTTTTCTGACAATAACCAATTCAAAATATCCATCTGACAGGTCGCCTTCGGGATTGATCACGGCACCAGTCCCATATTTTGATGCATTGGCCAAAACGATCATGTATGCTTTGCGTTGAATTGTTTGATTGTTGGCTGTTATTGCCACTTTCATCAATGTTTTATTCCAGAGAACTTTTACTGCACCCCTGAAATAACTCCACATACCCCTTTTTTTATATTTCTCAAAATGCCGGATGAGCATGGCATTTAATCCAATATCACTGAGGTGAATGCAGATCTCACTGTTGATTTTGATGATATCAATTCTTTTCTCCACTCCATTTGTTATAATGTTGTACGATTCTTTAATATCGGTGGGTATTTCAAGTTCTTTAGCCATTCCGTTTGCTGACCCTGCTGGAACTATCGAAAGAGGAATGTCTGAATTCAATAAAAGCTCTCCCACCATTTTAATTGTGCCATCTCCGCCCACAGCAACAACCCGTGATGGTTTACTTTTATTTATAGAAGACTTAAGTGTTTCACTGTCATTTTCTCCAGATAATTCGAAAATTTCGATCACATGGCCTGAGTTAGCAAACTACTCATTGATGTCCTTCTTCCAATCCACATTATTATTTCCCGAAATGGGATTGATTACAAATAGCAATCTGAGCAGGTCTTTATTTTGCATGTATTGATATCACTTTATTGGAATGAAAGAAGCATTGCTGAAATGGTTGCGATTGAATAATGACCTCACGGTTAAAGTTTACAATGGTTATGGTCATACACACAGACTCGTTCTTCATGGACATGTTTTTAATTTCAGCCCGCTTCCACGCTCAAATTATTCTCGTAATCCCATTTTGAATTTTTTCTCACTTATCCGTTTATTTTTTGTAAAACCTGTGCCAGCAGTTAAAGTCACTTTGAAATGGTATGATCAGCAATTTGAGGCAGAAACTGCGGAAGATGGGTTCTTCAGGTTTGAGTGGGAATCGAACAGGGATCTTGAACCAGGGTGGCATGATGTCAAAGTCTTCATGAATGATAACGGGAGTGAAATCGCAGGGGGGGGCAAGGTGTTGGTACCTGAGTCCACTCAGTATGCTATCATATCTGATATTGATGATACATTCCTCATTTCACATTCTGCTACAATTTTAAAGAGATTAATGGTGTTGTTTACACACAACGCACGCAGCCGCAAGCCATTCGCTGATGTTGTGAAACATTACCAGCTATTATCCACTGCTCATACTACCCCTGATAATCCAAATCCATTTTTCTATGTGTCAAGCAGCGAATGGAATCTGTATGATTATATCGCAGAATTTGCGCGTGTAAATAAATTACCTGAAGGTGTTTTTCTGCTGAACCAGGTAAAGCAGTGGTTTAATATGTGGAAGACCGGTAAAACAAAACATCATGGAAAGTTCGCACGTATTGTAAGGATAATGGAAGCGTTTCCGCATCAGCGAATAATATTACTCGGTGATAGTTCCCAGGCAGATCCTGAAATTTATGCATCAATTGTACAACATTTTCCCGATCGAGTGCATGTGATCTATATCAGGGATGTATATGCGAAAAATCGTGACAAGGTACGTTCAACTCTCGCCAAACTTGAAGGGACAGGCGTTCCGTGTTGTTTTTTTCAAAATAGTGAAGATGCCATTCGGCATTCTCAAAAAATCGCGCTCATTGGTGATCCGGCTGGAATTAAAAATTAAATGCAGAAATTCTTTCGTCATTTAACCATTTTGATATAAGTGCACTATGGTTTTTTTTACTTCCGCTTATCTTCCATGATAAAGTAATTTCCTTTTCATTTCGCTTGCAATACAAAAGTTTGTACCCCAGTCCCATTTCTTTTATTTGTAATTCGCACTGATCGATAATTCCCTGCTGAAAAGGTGTAGTGATCTCATAAGTTTTATCCTGGTTCAGTTTATCGATCACATTCTCCGACCAGCTTAATGCCGCAAGCACCAATAAGGTAACCACTGTAAACAAAACTGCAGGTAAGAACAAACCTGCTCCTGAAGCCATGCCTATTGCAGCACTCATCCAAATGGCGGCAGCAGTTGTAAGTCCTGCCACTTCTTTATCGCTTTTGAAAATTACACCACCACCTATAAAACCAATTCCAGTAACAATGGTGGATGCAATCCTGTCAGTGGTACCATTTGTTAACAATATTGATATCAGCATAAATAAAGAAGACCCCGCGCTGATGAGGATCATGGTGCGCAATCCCGCTGATTTATCACGGTATTCTCTTTCAGCACCGATTACAGCACCAAGAAGAACAGAGACGATAAGCCGGGTAATGATTTCTGATGTATCCATTTGTTAACAAATATAAAATTCATTTATCGCTGTGTAATCTCAATTAAAAATGCATCAGGAGGAAAAACATCACAATGCGCAAATACCTGGTTATTTTTTCCGTACTGATCTTTTCAGTTGCGAAAGCTGAAAACATCAAGATAGTTCCTTCTGCATTAAAGACAGTAATGCTTTACCGTTCAGGAGCAGAATTATCGCATACTTCTTCAGTTGTTTTAATGGAGGGGCACAATGAAGTAATAATTGAAAACATCAGTGT
>CAZCKF010000455.1:0-3064 GCA_964499155.1 uncultured Chitinophagaceae bacterium | reverse complement strand
ATTTTGCGATTCGGATCGAGTGCATTCATATAAACATCGATCGTGTCCTTTAGCTCCGGCATGTTTTTCTGCAGCTTATCAAAAACAGGATATACTTCTGATTGCAGAAATTCATGAATGACTATCTCATCTTCCGTGATCTTTCTTTCCGGGTTATGCATGAGAAATTTATCGATCTTGAATTCTATTTCACGTAAAAGCGGAAATTGAATTTCGGTTCTTGTTTTCGAAACAACTTCTTTGGCAAGATGCAGTTGTTCTAAAAGGTCCTTCTGAATGGCGAGTGATCGTTCTTCAGATGAGTTTCGAATATCAATAGCACCATACAACGGGAATACATCCTCAAAAATGATGGGAGGAATCTTTGCATTCTCATTTACCTGTTTCTGTTGGATATAATTGAATGCAGCTTCTGTGAATTTCCATTCCACAGCAGATTGAACAGCGGTGAATGATTCTTTGATCTTCCTGTCCACTTGCATTTCAAGTGTTTCTTTTCCTTTACCGAGTGCAAGATTAAACAGCGGTATTGCAGAATCTATTTTTGAAATGTGTTCAGGTTTTAACTGGCCAGCATCATACGATCCAATTTCCAGCAACCCGAGTAATTCGTTATCTGATTTTAATGGACACAGCAACAAACTGCATAGTCCCTGCTCTTTATAATATTTCAAAAAATTGGCAACCTTACCGGTTTCATCGCAAAGTTGTTCGTAAAAAACCGGATGAGTTGATATATGAAACAGATCCTGGCAGTCACTGCAAATCATATCCTTCATTTCGACAGCCGCCTTGTGTTTGAATAAAAGACTGTTCCTGACATGAATGTCAGAGAACAAAAAGTAATTATTCATTTTGAAGAATGGTGTAATGCCCACAAGGATATTATTCAAACCAAGCAGCGTTTGAATATGGAGTTGTAAAGTATTGTACACCGCAGTATCTGAAAATGAGTTAATGTTCAACAGCGTGGTTTTCAATTCTGATATCACTTCACGTTCGGTAACATCTGATGCTTCGGCGATCGCAAGTCCTTTAAAATTGAATTTATGAAGAGGTAAAATTTGTCTTAATTCATCAATGTTCATGCTCCTGATCGAATCATTTTTTTCTGGAAGTATAAACTCGGATTCATTATAAGACACATCAACGTAACGTGCATCAAGTTTCAGTTCATAATAACGGGCAAGACCTGTATCTGGATCACTGAAAAGATGGATCGTGGAAGTAACTGAGGGTGTATCGATCGAATAATATCTCTTTAAAATGATGTTGTATGCAATGGCCAGCCATGCGTCTGTAAGCATTGCATTTTTATAGCCGCCTGCACCGAAAAGTTTGTTAAATGATTGCGAAGCATATATCGTTTCAAATTTGAAAGGATACAACAGGGCAAATAGATTCCCTTTTTCGAAGTTGGAAGGAGGAAAAATTGTCGCAAGCAGCATTTCAATGATCTCATTATGCTGCTGCAATGCCGTTACATTATCAAATGGTTTTAATAGCTCAGGGAATTGTTCAAGTGATTCAATTAAAGGGCCGTAAAGCTTTTTCGCTCCGGGCTTATCCTCACGGATCATTGTTTCCAATACTCTTACGAGCGGTTGAAGCGACAACTTGCTTCTAAACATTTGCTTTTTCTCTGACCCTGCTATTACTGGCATATAGCAGTATACTGCAATCAATGTACCACGACCTAACATGCAGGAATTAAACCTACTAGAACCCGTTTCTACAGTAAAATCTGAATCCCCAAATTGGGTATCAGGAAGGGTTTACAACCAAAAGTTTGCGGATTGAGGAAGTCGTATCGGTCTCCGTTTGCGCCGGTTCATCAAAATTCACTTCCACTCTGAGTGCTTTTAAACCCGAAACACCCTGTAATTCTTCAAGATCCAGTTGTTCAACAAATGGTTTCAACATGCCCTGGTCTTGCAGGAATTCAATAAACTCCATGTATTCAGCCGCTTCCCTGGGCTGGGAATAAACAATGGCAATCTTACCGGGTTGGGTCAGTCTTTCGTTGGTATCCTTAACGCGAACCTTATCAATACGTTTTTTTATGATCTCATACCTGATATTGTACGCGCCGTCCACATCAAACTTTCTTTCCATTGTGCGGAAGCTTATCGATATGGGAATGCTGTGAGCAAGTATCAGTTGAGTCGTTCTTAACAAATGCGGCAGTTCTGGCTCAAGATGATGAGTAAGAGATGCAGCTTTAGCGAGGACAGTCAGTTGCCACATCTTCATATTGCGCAAAAAAAGCTCATCGAATTTTTTTCTTGGCGCAATGGATTGCCCGATATAAATATTGAATTCAACTCCATCCGTAACATAGCGCTCAAAATAGTGAGGGAATACCTGCTGAGCAGCCACCTGTTCGCGGTCAATAAATTTTGAAACACGATCATTGATTGCTGCAATGCTGCTGTCGTATTCCTTACGATGATGATAAACCATGCCCAATTGCGGATCGAGAGACGCATAATACGCATCAATATCCTTTCTCATTGCAGGCAGAGTGGTGGACAAATGCGTAAGAATTGTTTTTACCTGGTTTTGCAAAAAATCATAGATCACCAATTCGTCTTCAGACAACAGCACATCAGAAGATGAAGAAATATATTTTTCAATTTTAAATTCAATTTCCTTCAATAGTGGAAAATGAATTCGTTGCTGGGCTTTTTTTACAAGCAACCGAACAGCATTTAATTGTTCGATGATATCAAGTTGTATCGATTGCGTTCTTTCTATGGAAGAATTGCGAATATCAATGGCGGCGTATAAAGGATATACATCCTCAAATGCAATCCGCTCAATTTTTACATTATCGTTTTGTTGCCTGGCCGCAATGTATTTCAATGCTGCATCTGTAAACTTCCATTCCACTGTTGGTTGCACTGCGGTGAATTGTTCTTTGATCACCCTGTCAATTTCATTATCGAGATTTTCTGAAGTTTTTTCGAGAGCCAGGGTAAACAAGGGAATTGCATCTTCAATTTGCCTGATGTGCCGGTTCTTTAATTTACCAGGTTGGTCAGAAACAATTTCAAGTACACCA
>CAZCKF010000454.1:0-3077 GCA_964499155.1 uncultured Chitinophagaceae bacterium | reverse complement strand
TCTGCCATCTTCATTTTCTCAACATATTCCTTTACTGTTTCACGCACACGCACAACTGACAATAAAAAATCAATCAATCCTTTTCCAGGACTGATCAAACCTTTCATGTGACTTAACTCAAGGTGACAATGGCAATTGATAAATCCGGGTGTAAGAATTCCAGAGAAAGTTTCAATGTCATCTCCCGCATTTTCAACATTGGAAATTTCAACCACCCGGCCTTCATCATCGGTGATCAAAACCGAAGAGGGATCTGCAAACTGGAATCCATCGAAAAGCCTGTCTGCCTGGAATTTGCGGTAAGCCATTGCTGGGTTAACTTTGCTGCCTTTGAAAATGAATGGCATGCATGTGCATGCGCAGATGGTTTCAAATGTAAACGAAACATGTTAGACAAACTGGAAGCAATAAAGGCGCGATTTGATCAGTTGGGTGTGGCGTTAACAAATCCGGAGATTGTAAACGACAACAGAAAATTCACTGCAACAAGCAAAGAATACAGAAGCCTGGAGAAAATTGTAAATGCCTACAATGCCTACAGGAAAATTCTGGAGGATATTTCATTTTACCATGAAGCATTGAATGGAGAAGATGAAGAAATGCGTTTACTGGCTAAAGAAGAAGCGCCTGCACTGGAAGAAAACAGGGAAAAGATTGAATCTTACATCAGGCAATTACTGATTCCGAAGGATCCGCAGGATGAAAAGAATGCGATCATTGAAATACGTGCAGGAACAGGTGGTGATGAAGCAAGTCTTTTTGCAGGAGATCTTTTACGCATGTATATGCGCTATTGCGAACGTAAGGGTTGGAAGACAGCTCTGCTTTTTGAAAATGAGGGAACAGTTGGTGGGTATAAGGAAGCACAGCTTGAAGTGACAGGTGATGATGTATATGGTACTTTAAAATTCGAAAGTGGAGTACACCGCGTGCAACGGGTACCTGATACAGAAGGATCAGGACGCGTTCACACTTCTGCAGCCACTGTTGCTGTAATGCCCGAAGCAGAAGAAGTGGATGTGGAAGTAAAGGACAGTGAAGTAAAAATGGAAACTGCACGAAGTGGTGGTGCGGGTGGACAGAATGTAAACAAAGTAGAAACAAAAGTTATACTCACACACCTTCCAACAGGAACTGTGGTGATGTGTCAGACCGAAAGAACACAGTTAGGGAATCGTGAAAAAGCGATGCAGATGTTACGAACAAAATTGTATGAGGAACAGGTAAGAAAGCAGGAAGATGAAATATCGCGTCACAGGAAAAGTCTTGTAAGTACAGGAGACAGAAGTGCAAAAATCCGTACGTATAATTTTCCGCAGGGACGGATCACAGATCACCGTATAGGGTTGACACTTTATAATTTGCAGGAAGTTCTAAATGGAGATATCCAGGAATTAATTGATGCTTTACAGTTTGCTGAAAATGCTGAGAAATTATCGAAGCAGAATTAAGTGTATGCGTTACCGCTAGTAGATGTCATTTCCTTGTCAGTAGTTTTTCGTAGGGTTTTTTATGGCATGGTTTTGTTTAATATTATAGTAAGAACAAGCTCTTTTTACCCTTTAAAATTTCATTAACAGCAAAATTGATACTATTGGCAACAATTTTGCGTTATACATATAAGTTCTCACACAAAGCAGTCAATTTTCTCATAAGCAGTTAGTTTTGGTTGCGACCCCTGTTTCTACAGGGGTTTACTTTTTTATAACCCTCTGATAATAAATTACTAGCCCTAATACTGCACCTGCGGCATCGCCCAAAATATCTCCAATGTCAAAACTTCGGTTGGGAATGAAACGGTCCTGCATGAATTCGATCCCAATTCCATAACAAATACAGGCAATCACAATTCCCATATAGGTATTCATGGGTTTACGCGAAATGAATTGTTTCGGAAAGCCATAGCACCATAAATAAACAAGAACCGCAAATAGGAACAGGTGCACCCATTTATCCACCCATAACTTTTCAAACCAGCCACTTTTCGGCAATGAAGTCCCCGGAAGACAGAATAAAATTGTAGAAATAATTAACCAGATGATTGCAGGGAAAGGAGTGTGGGGGAGTGCCTTCAATACGTCGATTTTCAGCAAGTTAGATAAAGGAGGACAGGATTAACAGGATTGGTTAAGGATTGCAGGATTAACGGTCTATTAAACCAGTAAGCCCATTAAAAGTCTCCAAAAGCTAACCGCCTTCAATCAGCTCTTATCCCACCATAGACTCATAAGCTCCCGCATCCATCAATGTATCAGCATCCGCTGCATTAGCCAGTTTCATTTTGATCATCCATCCCGATCCATATGGGTCATTATTCACTGATTCAGGAGATGAAGCCAGTGACGGATTTAATTCCATGATTTTTCCATCAAGTGGTAAAAAAAGATCAGAAACGGTTTTTACTGCTTCCACAGTACCAAAAACATCACCTGCTTTCAAATCTTTTCCAATCGTTTCTACTTCAACATAAACAATGTCGCCAAGTTCACGCTGGGCAAAATCAGTTATACCAACTGTAGCGATATCACCATCAACTTTGATCCATTCGTGATCTTTTGTATATCGTAATTCTGAAGGGAAATTCATGTGGAATAATTTTGAGCATCAAATATAGGCACTGGTGCAATGCCCAATATCCAATGACCAATATTCAATGTCCACGACTCCGCTTTGTTAATGCTTGTGTCGAAGCTTGCTCCACCGCTATAGCTTTTGCGGAGGCGGTCGGAGTATGAGCACGTCGTGCAAGCAATGTCCTACGATCGACATTTTACATCATTAGCGTTTTACCAGGGTTGCTTTAATGATCCTTACATCAGTTAAAGGTCTGTCGCGGTCTGTTCCCCGGCTTGTGGCGCTGGCTGCTATTCGATCAACAACATCAAGTCCGCTGACGACTTCACCAAACACTGTGTAAGCCTGGTCAAGATGTGGAGCACCGCCAAGTGTTTTGTATACTTCACGATGAGCTGAATGAATTTGTCTTCCGTTTAGTCTGAATTGTTGAGTAGAATCCAGACCTGCATCAGTAAAAGTTTTTCCGTGTACGATGTAGAACTGACTTCCGCTGCTTGCTT
>CAZCKF010000453.1:0-3077 GCA_964499155.1 uncultured Chitinophagaceae bacterium | reverse complement strand
TTGTTGCAAAGATGGAAAATGCAGCAAGGAAGGACATAAAGGCAAAGATTGCTGTAAAGCAGACAAACAATAAATCAGTTTAAGATGAGAACAATTATTTTATTGTTTTTTGTATTGATAGGTGCAAGCAGTTCAGCGCAGTTTTCAAAAGGAACTTTGCAGGCTAGCGGATTAACCTGTGCGATGTGTTCTAATGCAATCAATAAATCACTTCAGAAAGTTTCATTTGTAGAATCTGTCAAATCAGATATCAGGAATTCGGCATTTAACATCAAATTCAAAGCCGGACAGGCCGTAGATATTGATCTGTTACAAAAAGCAGTAGAAGATGCGGGGTTTTCCGTGGCTTCGCTGGTGTTGAATGGAAACTTTGATAATGTTCAGATTGCAAAAGACAAGCATGTTAAAATTGGAAACAATTCATATCACTTTTTAAATACAAAGGAAACGGTGCTGACTGGTGAAAAGGATATTCGAATTGTTGACAAATCTTTTGTAACAGCAAAGGAGTTCAAAAAATTCTCTGCTTCTACAAAAATGAAGTGTGTAGAAACCGGGACTGCTGCAGCATGCTGCACAGAATCCGGAATTGCTGCTGGTTCACGCATTTATCATGTAACGATGTAAAAATACTGGTTCTGTTCCCTCAAATGGAACAGGACCATTTTATATTATGAAAAGCCATATCCTCATTTCGATTCTAATGTTTGCAAGCTTGTTTGCTTCCGCACAACCCCGCCCAGGCGCACAGGCATTTGAAATTTCTTTACCAACTGAAAAAGGAGATTCACTTAAACTTTCTTCATTAAAGGGAAAGGTTGTACTCGTCGATTTCTGGGCCTCCTGGTGTGGTCCATGCAGAATCGCCAACAAAAATCTTGGAAAAGTATACGAAAAGTACAAAGCACAGGGTTTTGAGATCTTTGGCGTTTCACTCGACAAAAGCAAAAAGGATTGGACCAAAGCGGTTGTCAAGGACAAGATCAAATGGTTGCAGGTAAATGATAATACAGGTGCTTCATCAAAAATTGCATCCATGTGGGGGATATTTCAATTGCCAACCTCATATCTCATTGATAAAAAAGGAAGGGTAGTGGGGATGGATTTGGAAAAGGATGAATTGGAGAGAGCGGTGGTGGCGTTGCTTGGGGAGAAGTAGTGAGTGGTGAGTGGTGAGTAGTGAGTGGTGAGTGGAAGTTGAACACCCTGATAAAATTTATGCTGTTTATAATTTGTTGATTCGATCTTTTAGATTTTCGATGCTGTATTGAGTCTGCGATCTAAAGGAGATCAAAAATCAAAAACCAAAAATCAAAAATCAAAAATTGTCTCTTCGTATTATTTCCACCATATTTTTAGTCGCTCTTACTTTATTTACTTCAGCGCAGGAATTGTATGTGTTCACAGAGCCGGCGAGCAACATGCCCTCACGATCATTTACACCTTCGGTAAGCGCAATGATCAGCAACCGCGATGGACGTACCCGTTCGCGTATGGCACCGGAATTAATGTTCGGTATAAATGAAAACTGGATGGCTCATGTCGGTGCAACCTTTGCAGACATGCACACAACAGGTTATGCATGGGAATCAGTGAATGCATATGTGAAATACAGATTTTTATCGAATGATCAAGTTCATCGTCATTTCAGGATGGCCTTATTCGCAAATGGCAGTCATTCGCGTAATCAATTTCATTACGATGAAATCAGTTTGATGGGAGATAAGCCCGGAATTCAGGCCGGGATAATTGCCACACAACTCTGGAAAAAACTTGCTGTCTCAGGTACGCTTGCGCACACACAGGTGTTCCACAAAAGCAGGAAGGATGATGTCATTTATGTACCGGAAAGAAATTATCGTTCCATTGACTATTCTTTATCTGCCGGATACCTCGTTTTACCTGTTGAATACAAGGACTACAAACAAACAAATCTCAATCTGTACCTCGAATTTCTCGGTCAGCAAACAATCGACAGAAGTACAAATTATATAGATATTGCACCTGCTCTCCAATTGATTTTTAACAGCAACCTCAAAGTCAATATCGGCCGCCGTTTTCAAATTGCAGGTAACATGGAGAGGATGAATGATAATAGTTGGTTGATTACGGTGGAGAGAACTTTGCTGAATGCTTTTTAAGAAAGCTGTTGGCTATTAGCTTCTAGCTTTTAGAGCTATTGGAGAGAAGTTTATAAATGATTTGAAAATTCGAGCTATGCTGTTAGCACGGTCGTTTATAAAATTGAATAGTATTTAATAAGAAAATCGATTTAGAAGCAGTATCAAAATTTAAACCTTTCGAATCCGTGAACGTCGGTGCTAAAAGCCCTGTATGCATTTTCTAATTTCAGCCAGCCACGACATCCAACAGCTTCTAATAGCTAAAAGCCAGGAGCTAATAGCTTATTAGGATTTTTCAAACAAACAAAACGTCCCTCCTACCCATTCCTTATCCTTATTGTACCTCACACCAACCATTTTGCCTTTACTAAGTCTTGCGAGGTTATTTACTGCAACAGGTCGGGCTTCGCCGGGTTCCCAGAAATAAAAAACGCGGATCTCTGCTTTGGCTGGTCCGTCGGGTGTTTCAATAACATCAGCATATTTTACTTTTCTCTGTAGGATCCAGTTTTTCGGATCTTTTACATTTCGAATATCATCTTCCGTTACATCAATGATCACACCCTGACCAGCAAAAGAAAATAATGGTTTTAATACCCAATGATCAAGGTCTGTCGGAATTTTCTGAACTTGGTCGAGATAATAAGTGACCGGTACATAAGGATGGTGAATATGAGGAAGTGTGTATTTGCTGATCCTGTAAAACCAGTTCGGATGCGGAGCCCATTCAACATCGAGGTCTTCAAAAAGAATTTTTCCTTTCTCCTGTATATCTGCAGGTTGTTGTTGCAGTTCATCAAAGATCAGGCGGTTGTAAATTCTGCGAATCCTTGTCTTCTTTTTCCCATCATGATAAAAAAGTTTATCACCTTCTTTAATCAATTTTGTGAGGCATACCGGGTTTATTCCAATCAATTCCTGTGTAACAGCAAAATCAATTCTCGTTTTCTGTTT
>CAZCKF010000452.1:0-3086 GCA_964499155.1 uncultured Chitinophagaceae bacterium | reverse complement strand
GAAATCAGGCCAGTGTTATCATTTACCGAAGAAAATTATCTTAAAACGATTTACAGGCTACAGGAACAGACCGGTGGGACTGTTGCCAATTCAGATATATCACGTTCACTCGAAGTGCAATCAGCATCGGTGACGGATATGCTGAAAAAAATGGCGAAGAAAAAATACCTGTTGTATGAAAAGTCGCGGGGTGTAAAACTTACAGACAAGGGCCGTCAGGTTGCAATTGGCATAATTCGCAAACACCGACTGTGGGAAGTTTTTCTTGTAGAAAAATTAAAATTCGGTTGGGATGAAGTGCATGAAATTGCAGAACAGCTTGAACATATTCACAGTGAGGAATTGATCAATCGCCTGGATGAGTTCCTCGGTAATCCAAAAGCAGATCCCCATGGTGATCCGATACCCAATTTGCTAAAACAAGATCGATACTTTTATCAGAACTGAAAGTAAACAACACAGGAAAGTTCACTGGCGTAACAGATCATTCACCTGCTTTCCTGGGTTATTTGGATAAAACAGGTATAACACTTGGAGATACCATTAAGGTGAAATCAATTGAAGAATTTGACAGGAGTTACACATTGCAATTAAAAGGCAGATCTGAAATAACAGTGAGTTATAAAGTTGCAAACAGTCTTTTGATAACAGAAGGTTAATTGGTCAGTTTTAGAACAAGTATCCCGATTCCATAAACGAGTGTTGTAAGAAAAATTCCTTTCGCTGTATGATCCCTGTTAGTATTTATGTATAATGTAAACAGGATTACATTGGCAAGCAGGCATAATGAGCCAAGTGAAGTAATCAGCCTGTTGTTGTTGATGAACATATCGAAGAACTCTGAAAAAGTATAGCCTGAGAATTTTACAAAGTAAATAACCAGCAAGCCAAGAACAGGTCCAAATAAACCAAGTACAAGACCCAGTTTAAGGTTATCTCTTTTAAACAATGCTATTGCCACGTTTTTTCAAGTTTAGATTTTAAAACGTAATTCGTCAGGTCAAATTGCACCGGAACAACACTCACGAAGTTATTTGCAAGTGCCCATACATCGGTGTCCTTTCCTTTATCGAAGTTAACAAACTCACCTGTGAGCCAGAAGTAATGTCTTCCATGCGGATCTGTTCTTTCTATAAAATCTTCTTCGTATTTCGCATAGGCCTGCCTGCAGATTTTAATTCCTTTAATTAAATCAACAGGAACAGCAGGAATATTTACATTCAGCACCATGTGCTTATCCGGAATTTTATCTTTTAATATTTTTTCAACGATCTGCCGCGCATATTTGGCCGCTCCCGTAAAATCAGCATCGATGCTGTAATCAAGCAAGGAAAAACCAACGGATGGAATCGATTCAATTGCTGCTTCAACTGCTGCCGACATGGTGCCCGAGTAAATAACATTGATGCTGTGATTGGCGCCATGGTTAATTCCACTCACACAGATGTCGGGCTTCCTGTGCAATACTTTATCGACCGCGAGTTTTACGCAGTCAACCGGAGTGCCTGTACATTGATATGCTTCTATCCCTTCGAAAAAATTTACTTTATGCAATCTTAATGGAACACCAATAGTGATCGCATGTCCCATTCCTGACTGGGGTTTATCAGGCGCAACTACTACCACCTGTCCAAGAGGCCGCATCGCTTCTACCAGGTTCTTAATTCCGGGAGCAGTGATTCCATCATCATTCGTAACCAGGATAACCGGTTTTTTTTGTTTCGCTTGTTTCGCCATGAGGCCGCAAAAATGTCCTTTTTTTATTTGATGCCAAAAGCGGCTTTGAAATCTAAAAAAATTAGTAATTTGCAGCTAATTCAATTAGCTATCCATGGCCATTGCAAACAAAAACCTCAAATACCTCCGCAAACTTCGCGGATGGACGCAGGAAGAATTCGCACAAAAATTACGCATCAAGCGTTCATTACTCGGAGCATATGAAGAAGAGCGTGCAGAGCCTCGCATAGATGTTCTTGAAGTGGTGTGTGATATGTTTCGCATCACATTGGATGAAATGTTGAGAAAGGATCTGAGCGACAACAAAGCAAATTATCTCGCAAAACGAAGAGCTCAAAAACTTGCCTCCGGACGTGCAGAAATTCCATTTGTTCCAGTAAAGGCTGCTGCCGGATACCTTGCTGGGTTTGCAGATCCGGAATTCGTGGATGAGCTGAACACGTTCACACTTCCAATGTTATCAGGCGGAGATTACCGTGCATTCGAAATTGTGGGTGATTCCATGCTGCCCACACCAAGTGGATCAGTTATCGTTTGTGAAAAGGTTGAAAATTTTGACCAGGTAAAAAATAATGGCGCTTACATCGTTGTTTCAAGAAATGAAGGAATTGTTTACAAACGGGTTGTAAAAAGCAATCGTTCTAAAACGAAGCTGACGCTTGTAAGCGACAATCCCTCTTACGAACCTTACACTGTAAATGCTGAAGATATTCTTGAAGTATGGCAGGCACAAATAGTCATTGCAAAGGCCAATCAACAGGGCAGGTGGGATGTAAATCAGCTCGCTTCAGTGGTGAATAATCTTCAGGAACAGGTGAGTTCACTGAAGAAAAGAATGAATTAGCATCAATTTTTTGCGTTTTTCCCTGTGTATTACGGGAAAACCCCCGCCTTTCTACGTACCTGTCAAGGGCTGAAATCCCTATATTTACAGGCACTAAAACTAATTCATGGCGTTGCGCCTGTTGATCTTTTTGTGTCTGGTGGTTTGTGGTTTCCCGCTCTTCGCTCAGGTTAATACTCTTCCTGCAACGCGTATTGTCAATGCACCAAAGATTGATGGAAACCTCGATGATGCTGCATGGCTCGATGCACCCATTGCAAAAGATTTTATCCAGAATATTCCTGAGTATGGCAAACCTGCTACCGTTAAATCGGAAGTACGGATTGTATATGATAATTCTGCGATTTATGTTGGTGCCTACTTATTTGATGATCCTTCATTGATACGCAAACAACTAACTGCACGAGATGAAGAGCTCCGTGCCGATGTTGATTATTTCTCCGTTTTTTTTGATACCTACAACGATAAGCAGAATGGATTTCAATTCCTGGTAACATCCATGAAT
>CAZCKF010000451.1:0-3092 GCA_964499155.1 uncultured Chitinophagaceae bacterium | reverse complement strand
AGCATTACGCTGCTTGTTCATCACATCATCATATTCAAGCAGACGTTTCCTGATACCAAAATTGTTTTCTTCCACTTTTTTCTGTGCACGTTCGATACTTTTTGTGATCATGCTGTGCTGGATCACTTCACCCTCCTTGTATCCGAGCTTATCCATCATAGAGGCAATTCGATCACTACCGAACATGCGCATCAAATCGTCTTCGAGTGAAACATAGAACTGTGTTGTTCCCGGATCACCCTGGCGCCCTGCGCGACCTCGCAACTGTCTGTCTACACGACGAGATTCATGCCTTTCCGTACCAATGATCGCAAGACCTCCAGCATCTTTTACACCTGGTCCGAGTTTAATATCCGTACCACGACCCGCCATGTTGGTTGCGATTGTTATTGCACCAGCCATACCAGCTTCGGCAACAACCTGCGCCTCACGCGAGTGTTGTTTAGCATTGAGTACGTTGTGCGGAATTTTTTTCACCTGCAACATCTTGCTGAGTAATTCGCTTACTTCGACAGATGTCGTACCAACAAGTACCGGTCTTCCTGCATTACGAAGTGATTCTATTTCCTCGATTACAGCCTTGTATTTTTCACGCTTGGTTTTATAAACCAGGTCTTCACTGTCTTTACGAACAACCGGAATATTTGTCGGGATCGTAACAACATCAAGTTTGTAAATGCTCCACAACTCTGCAGCTTCAGTTTCTGCCGTCCCGGTCATACCAGCAAGCTTGTGGTACATCCGGAAATAATTTTGCAAAGTAACTGTCGCATAAGTTTGCGTTGCAGCTTCAATCTTTACATTTTCCTTTGCTTCAATGGCCTGGTGCAAACCATCACTGTAACGGCGTCCTTCGAGAATACGGCCTGTTTGTTCATCAACAATTTTTACAGCACCTTCCATCACCACGTATTCAACATCCTTATCAAACAGTGTATATGCTTTTAAAAGTTGTTGTACTGCATGAATGCGATCTGCTTTCACTGAATAATCATTCAGTACTGCTTCTTTCTGGTGTAATTTTTCTTCAAATGTTCCTCCGCTAAGTTCAATTTCATTCAATCGGACGCTTATGTCAGGAAGAATAAAAAAGTCAGGGTCTTCACCAGATTTGGTGATCATTTGAATTCCCTTATCGGTCAGTTCAACTGAGTTATTTTTTTCATCAATGTGAAACAGTAATTCTTCATCCACGATTCCCATATGACGCTGCTGGTCGGCGAGATAATAATTTTCTGCCTTCTGCTGTTTCACTTTCACGCCAGGTTCGCTGAGGAATTTAATGAGCGGCCCATATTTGGGCAGACCCCTGTAAGCGCGAAACAACTGCAATCCACCACTCTTTGGATCATCATCACCTTCACCAATCTTCTTTCTTGCTTCATTTAATGCTGCACGCACAATTCTTTCCTGTGCTTCCACGAGTTGCTGTACACGTGGTTTTAAAATATGGAATTGCTGATCATCGCCTTTTGGAACGGGACCGGAAATGATAAGTGGTGTTCGTGCATCGTCAATTAATACGCTGTCAACCTCATCCACCATCGCAAAATGATGTTTGCGTTGTACCATTTCCTCGGGTGAATGCACCATGTTGTCACGCAGGTAGTCAAAACCAAATTCATTATTTGTGCCGTAGGTAATATCAGCCTGGTATGCTTTTCTTCTGTCTTCGCTGTTTGGCTGGTGTTTATCAATACAATCAACAGTAATACCCAGCCATTCGAATATGGGTCCGTTCCATTCCTGGTCACGACGTGCGAGGTAATCATTTACGGTTACAATGTGCACACCTTCTGCAGCCAAAGCATTCAGGTAGGCAGGAAGCGTTGATACAAGGGTTTTACCCTCACCAGTCGCCATTTCGGAAATTTTTCCCGAATGCAAAACAATACCTCCGATGAGCTGAACATCATAATGCACCATGTTCCAGGTGACAGGTCCACCAGCTGCAGTCCACGAATTTTTAAAAATGGAATATTCGCCTTCGATGCGCACATAATCTTTTTTCACACTGAGGTCACGATCCAGATCTGTAGCACGTGCGCGGATCTCAATATTTTCTTTAAATCTTCTCGCGGTTTCTTTTACCACTGCGAAAGCCTCTGGTAAAATTTGCTTTAAAATTTCTTCGATCTTTTCATCTTTCTCTTTTTTCAGTTTATCTACTTCCTGGTAGATCGCATCTTTGCCAAGCAGGTCAGTAAAAGAGAGCTTTTCAGCTTCATTATTTGTGTCAAGAATTTTTTGATTGATGCTTTCAAGATGCTTATTTATTCGCTGACGAAATTCCAGCGTCTTTCCACGTAATTCATCATTTGATAATGATGCGTAGGAGTTAAAAACATCGTTGATGCGTGTAACGGTTGGAAGAATCAGCTTTACATCTTTCTGCGATTTATTACCTCCAAACAATTTCGAAAAAAAACCAGCCATAAGGGTCTTTAAATATTAAGGTTTCTAGCTGGCAAAAAGGGTGCTACATCCAGTTGCAGGCCAATTTGACAGGAGGGCAAAGATACTTGAAGTGCAGCTATTGGCTTTTAGCTTTTGGCTATTGGAGACATTGATTGAGATCGTAAAAATTTTGGACTGCTATGAAAAGATTACGCATATGCGATCGACCGCAAAACCCACTGCCAATAGCTCTTTTTGAATTAAATGATAATTTAATGTTGGAAATAAAGCCAGTAAACAGGGCAGCAATTTTGGACATCTTAAATAAATTTTACGCCAACACAATTCCCCTCTAAAAGCCAAAACCCAATAGCCAAAAGCTTTCTTCACTAACTTGCCGCAGGCATGAAAAAATTTCTATTCATATTGCTTCTGATCTCGTTTGCAAGTTGTGTTGAAGGTGACGAGCCACAGGATACTGATGATGCAGAGGGCAGCGAAATTTTTCTTGACTACCAGGTAAGGGGACAGGAAGAAATTAATGAAGTCACCTGCCTTTTTCAATTCAGGTATGATGGATTACAGGGCAATACGCTTACTCTTAAATCTCCAAGCGAAGTTCGACTTGACGGTGAATTGGTGAAGGGTGATAGTTCACGATTTACAGGAAGTTTTTATGAAACGCAACGTCATGT
>CAZCKF010000450.1:0-3108 GCA_964499155.1 uncultured Chitinophagaceae bacterium | reverse complement strand
AGCAGTATAAAAAATACATTGCAACACCTGCCAGGGATAAAAAAGAAGAACGCGAAATCCTCGAATTCATTTTCAATGACCTGATGATCCCCAATGATGTTTTCATTTCACAGCTCGAAGAAAATTTTTCCAACTGGGATGATGATGCAGACATGGTGATCCAGCTCGTGGATGGATATCTTCAAAAACCTGGTTCATTTAATTTTCGTGAATTGCTCAGTGAAGACAAATGGCAATTCGCAAAAAATCTTTTGCTTGCTGTAAAAGAAAAGGACGAACATCTTCAATCACTCATCATACCTAAATTAAAAAACTGGGATCCCGAACGCATCGCACAGCTCGACATGATCCTGATGAAAATGGGTGTGAGCGAATTTCTCTACTTTGAAACGATTCCACCCAAGGTGACGATCAACGAATACATCGATCTCGCAAAGGAGTACAGTACGGCGCAGAGCGGGCAGTTTGTGAATGGTATTCTTGACAACATTCACAAGGAATTGCTTGGGAGTGGGAAAATGGTGAAAGTAGAATTTCGGAAAGCTTAAATCAATCCTTTGTCACAGTGAACTGCTGCCGTCTCGTGGCCTTTTTTGCAACCGGGTTCAACTGGAGAGGCGTGTTGTCAAGCCACAATCTTACCTGTGCCTGCAGGGTCTCATTTGACGGTGTTGATGTCACAGCATTCACGGTTACTTTTCCATCTGTTTCGATCGTGTAATCAAAAAGCATAAAATACGTCTCCTTTTTGATCTGTTTTGCCTTGAGCACTTCGGCTTTCAGGTGTTCGGTAAGTAGCTTCAGGTGATCCTGCCAGATTCGTGTATTTGACTTCGTTTTTGATTCGGTCACTACTTCCGGAGTGCTGGGCGTTGTCGTTGCCACAGAGGCAGAATCGGCAATTATTTTTTGTGACACAGGAGCTTTCACCACTTTTTCAGGCTCCGAAGGAGCTGCTTTTCTGGACGTATCGATCTTCGTCGACAGGTCATCCGTGCTTCGGATCACACCAGTTGAATCTTTTTTCAATTTTCCTGAATACAACAGGTCTTTCAGCTTCGGTTTTTCCTGTGCGGAACACACAATGCCGGCCAACAACAAAACAGGCAGGATCAATTTTTTCATGAACCTGAAGTTATGAAGGATGAATGAATGGAAGCTTAATTGAAATGTTAATTGAATGCACCACCCCGAATAATCTGCCAGGCAGATTATTGCATATTACAACATGAATCACTCTTGATCTTTGAACGATCGATCCTCGTCAAACGAGGAAGCATCCCCAATATCTTACTACTTTGTAACGCTTGTCGCAGATGTTGCGGTTCCTGTCTTATTCAATGCATTTGTCCAATCAAGTGAAATCGCACTCTTCTCAAGTTTGATATAAGATCCAGGATTGATCTCAAGTTGCAACGTCCCATCTTCATTAACGCGGTTGATGGTACCATGAATACCTGCTATCGTTACAACCTTGTCGCCCTTCTGAAGATTATCGATAAAAGTTTTTTGTGATTTTGCTCGTTTTGCCTGCGGACGAATAAAGAACAGCCAGAACACTACGATCATCAGGCCAAGAAAAATAAATTGAAATCCACCAAAACCTGGTGATGATTGTTGTTGTAAGAAAAAAATGTGCATCATTTTTATTGAATTACTGTGTTAATTGAGTTTTTCAACCTCAACACGAAATGAAAGAGTTGACATAGCGTTCGGCTTCGTATTCGATGTTACGTAAACGTCTTTTCTTTTCTCTCCAAGACCCTGGCCTTTACTATCAAATTTCGCGCGAATCTTTCCCACCTCTCCCGGCATGATTGGTTCTTTTGGTCTCTCAGGTACAGTACATCCACAACTTGCAGTTGCATTAGCAATGATCAGGGGTTTGTCACCGGTATTTTTAAAAGTGTATGTCACTTCTATCGCCTGACCCTCGTTAATCTTACCACGGTCCTGGAAAGTGGAATCGAGCCATTGAATGGTGGTATAATTTGCTGTATCTGACATTGAAGGACTTTTGTCAGATGTCGTGGATCCTGTTTTCCTGTCTTCCATATTGCATGCTGTGACTGCAATGATGGCACTTGCAAGAAAAAATAACTTCATTACAAACGTTTTTTACAATTGCAAATGTAAGGAAGTACGGAATTATGAGGGGTAAACACAAAACCAAAAGAGTTGAAACCACTCAGTAGAGAACATAACTATGTGTGCTCTGTAATGTGTTTACTTCGACTATGTTGTAATTTTTTTCAATTTATCATGAATGGCCATCACTTGCGGAATAACTGCGGTTTTTTCATCGTTGGTAATAACAAAGTCACACAACCTCATTTTAATTGCGTCCTCAATCTGACTATCCATCCGCTTTTGCACTTCCTCTCTTGACACCTTTTCTCTGCGCATGATCCGATGCAAGCGCAGCGGTTCAGGCGCAAAAACACCGATCACATAATCGAGGCCGAATGATGCGCGTGTTTCAAAAATGAGTGCAGCTTCTTTGATGGCGTATGGTGTTGTTTGCTGCTTCATCCAATTCTCTGCATCGGCAATAGTTGCCGGATGCACGATCGCATTGAGTTGTTCGAGTTTTTCGTTATCAGAAAAAACGATTGAAGAAATATGCTGACGGTTCAACCCTTCTTCATTGTATGATTCTTTTCCAAACGTGCTGATTATCTTTTCTTTTACTTCCAGTTGCAACATGATCTCTTTCGCCGCTATGTCAGCATAATAAACAGGAACGCCGAGCACCTCGAAGATTTTAGCGACTGTTGTTTTACCAGAACCAATACCACCTGTAAGACCGATTCGAAGCATTTTGAATAATTTACTGACCGCTCCTAACATTCTAAAATTATGCTACGAAACGATTGTGGGACATTGGAAAGTTTCTGGTTTCTCGTTTCTGGTTTCTCGTTTTCCCGCGAACATGTAATTGTTATCCCATGATGATGCTTACGAAGCGCTTGGACATTAGACATTGACCATTGGACATTGAGAAAGTTTCTGGTTTCTGGTTTCTCGTTTCTCGTTATCCCGCGAACATGTAATGTTATCCCATGATGATGCTTACGAAGCGCTTGGACATTGGATATTGGACATTGG
>CAZCKF010000449.1:0-3129 GCA_964499155.1 uncultured Chitinophagaceae bacterium | reverse complement strand
GGTCCAGGGTCCAGGGTCCGAGGTCCAGGCAGGTTTCAATATTCATAAGAAAAGAAAGTCTCAGTAACACTCTCCAATTTGAAATTCTCATTTTTTTGTAGAGCCAAAAATCAGAAGTTCAAGTAATTCAATTATTTCGACGTTTTTTTTGCTATTGTAGTTCGTTGTTCCACTTTTATAAGAATGGAACTAAAAATTTTTCTCAATTGGTTTGATTCATCTAATAATCGAATTCTCTCGTTTTCTATTTCTCCAGAATTCGTTTCTATTAAATAAAGCCAATAGGCACTTTCCTTCGCTTCTTTTCGAACAATTCGAAGTTTCATTTTTTCGTCTGCAATTCCCAGGTTTTCTAACGATTCAATGTAATTCGCACCAATAGAACCACTTGAACGTAATAATTGTTTAATATCCTCATGGAGTAATTGATCTTTGAATAATTTTCTGCAAAAACTCCTAACATTTTTTGCAAAGGTTGCTGTTCTCAATTCTAAGTTTTCGGCCATAAATGAAAGTTAATGCAAACAGAATTGGAGATAATGAGGTTTAAACGATGCTAATACCGTTTTTTTCTTTTGAATAATTTTTTCACAATACTTCTTGAATCCTTCTTCGTATCTCAGACTGATCCAAATAAATTGAATCCTGCCTGGACCTCGGACCCTGGACCTTGGACCTTGCATAAGTATGCCGATATTTGAGGCCTTGAACAGTCATCGTCATATTGCACATTTTGATCTTGATTCATTTTTCGTTTCCGTGGAAATTTTGAACAATCCATCATTAAAAGGAAAACCTGTCCTTGTTGGCGGCATGGACCGTGGGGTTGTTGCTGCTTGCAGTTATGAAGCGAGGAAGTATGGGATTCATTCAGCCATGCCGATGAGAACTGCGCAGCGTCTTTGCCCGGAAGCGATCATTGTTAGCGGATCAAGAGGAGATTACAGCAAATATTCTCGAATGGTTACAGAAATTATTTCTGCCAAGGTTCCGCTGTTTGAAAAGGCATCCATCGATGAATTTTATATTGATCTCACCGGGATGGACAAATATTTTGGTGTTAGCACTTATACACGTGAATTGCGACAGCAAATTATTCGGGAAACAAGTTTGCCTATTTCATGTGGTTTGTCTTCATCAAAAATGGTGAGCAAAATGGCAACAAATGAAGCCAAACCAAATGGGATGCTGGAAATTGAAAGAGGAAAAGAAAGTGAATTTCTCTGGCCGTTGTCGATTGATAAAATTCCGGGCGTTGGAGAACATACTTCACAACAATTAAAAAGTATCGGCATTTACACAATCGAAGACATTGCAAAATCTTCGGCTGAAATGCTGGAACAACATCTCGGCAAATGGGGACCATCCTTATGGCAGAAAGCACATGGAGTCGACTATTCAGAAATCGAAACCGGGTGGGAGCAAAAATCCATGAGTCATGAAAACACTTTCGATACCGATAAGACTGATATAAAATTCCTGCACCAGGAGATAATAAGGCTCACTACAGAAACAGCTTATGATTTGCGTGAAGAGGGAAAATTGACGGGTTGCCTTACAGTGAAAATTCGTTATTCAAATTTTGAAACGACCAGCAGGCAGGAGACAATTGATTATACTGCTCTTGATGATCAATTAAATGCTAAAGCAAAAGATCTGTTTGATAAACTCTGGCAAAAAAATCGGCCCGTTCGTTTACTCGGAATTCGTTTCAGTCAGTTGATACCATTCACCATGCAAATGAATTTGTTTGATAATAATGTAGAGAAACTCCAATTGTATCGAACAGTTGATCAAATCAAAAATGAATTTGGCAAGGATGCCGTCATCAAGGGCGGAAATCTGAAATAATTAAGAATATCCCACGAAGCTTTGGACATTTTGATGTACGATGTACGATATACGATGTACGATGTGCATTGTAGTAGGGACATGTTATTTCCATTTATTTAAATCAAAGGAGTCTTTGGACATTGGACATTGGACATTTTTGATGTACGATGTACGATGCACGATGTGCATTGTAGCAGGCACATATTCTTTCCATTTATTCACATCAAGGGAGGTTTTGGACATTGGACATTGGACATTTTGATATACGATGTACGATATACGATGTACGATGTGCATTGTAGCAGGGATATGTTCTTTCCATTTATTCACATCATGGGAGGTTTTGGACATTGGATATTGGACATTGGACACTTTTGATGTACGATGTACGATATACGATGTACGATGTGCATTGTAGTAGGCACATATTCTTTCCATTTTTTCACATCAATGGAGGTTTGGACATTGGACATTGGATATCGGACATTGTTTATTTTTAGCCCATGCAACTCGAATGGCTCAAGACTGGCATATCTCCACTAAAGGACTTGTTAACCTATCTCAACAAAGAAGCTAAGACGAATGATGTGATTAAAAAACAGGTGTTGCGTGAATTGCGCAACAACCTGAATATTTTTCACAACGGGTTTATGAACAATGTTTCTGCAGATGTTTTGATCGATATGTTGTCAAATGATGCGATTAAGGAGGCCATTAAACAGAATTTTAAATTTAAAAAACTGAAGGCGGGTTTGATTGAACCTTATCATATTAAAGATGATCGCAACAAACGCTACCAGGGATGGGATGCAGAAAAATTAATTGACAAGATTGATGAGAAGATCGAGGAGATGAAGAATATCAAGAAAATGAATAAAGGTTCGGTTGAAAACCTGAAAAACAATCTTTCACTAATGCTGAGTAACCTTTATTACAGGATGAAGCTGCTCGCTGATTTTATAAGGTCAGATGCAAAATGAACTTCAACAGTTACGAACATTTATATCCCGCATTCACCCGCTGAATGACGATGAATGGAATGCATTCTCGTCTATCTGGCAATTATGGAGCTGTAAACGAAAAACAATCATAACCACTGCAGGAGACACAGAGCGACATTTATTTTTTGTTACCGAGGGAATTCAACGCGCCTATTTTGTAGACGATGAGGGCGATGAAGCAACAATTGTTTTTACTTATCCTCCTTCATTTTCTGGTATCGCTGATTCATTTCTTACTCAAACGCCATCAATATATTTTCTCGAATCATTGACACCTTCTGTATTTCTCAGAACC
>CAZCKF010000448.1:0-3131 GCA_964499155.1 uncultured Chitinophagaceae bacterium | reverse complement strand
TCCCTTAATTCCCATCACAAAAAACAAAGCCGCCCCCTGGCGGCTTTTGTCTTTGTATCCAGGCAGTAATCAGCAATAAAAATGAACACGGATTAAGAGGGATTAAATTAGGATTTCACGGAGTGGAACCGACATTTTTTTTTACAACAAATCAATGATGTTGAATATATGATAACTATAAAATTTTCCAGAAGTAGGAAGATCAAAAAAATAACGAATTTTCAATTTAAAGAACCTCTAACTTCTAACCTCTAACTTTTCGTTTTACCTGAATTGAATGGCTTTAACCGGTTGAACCCTTTTTACAATGAATGAGGGAATGGTAAGAACAATGAAACAAACGAGTAGTGTGCCGACGCAAACAAGAGCAACCTGCCACCACAAAATTTTTACTGCAGCCTGACTCATATAATATGCGTCTTCGGGAAGCTTAATAAAACCCGTTGCCTGTTGTAACCAAAGTATGCCAAGGGCGAGCGCGGTTCCAGCAACAATACCTGAAATGGTTATTAGTGTAGAATGTTGAAGAAAAATTTTCTGGACAGTCCAATCAGTTGCGCCAAGTGCTTTCAATACGCCAATCATGCGCACACGTTCCAGAACAAGAATTATTAAACATGTAATGAGATTGATCAACGCAACTCCGATCATAAATCCGATTAATACATCCCGGGTTGTGTCCTGCATATTTAACCAGTCAAAAATGTTCGGATAAATATCGCTGATCATTTTTGTATCCCACGTTTGCGGAAATGCATCAGTGAAATAGATCTCGTCACTGATCTTTTCCATATCATGGTAATCATTGATAAAAATTTCATATCCACCAATTTCTTCCTGTGCCCATCCATTCAATCGTTGAATCAATTTGATATCGCCAATAGCATAGGTTCTGTCGTATTCATCAATTCCTGTTTTGAATATTCCCGAGACTGTTAATTTATCCGGTCTCAGGCTGCCATCAGGTCTGATAAAATAGATGAGTATCCGGTCATTCAGTTTTAATTTTAACTGGTTGGCAGTTGTGACCGACAACAATATTTCACGGCTGTAACTGCTGTCATTAAAATGGATGAACCGACCCTCCTGCATAAAAATGCCCAGGTGTGAAGTGTCATAAGTCCGGTCAAGACCCTTAATCAAAACACCCTCCATTTCCTCGGGTGTTTTAAGAATAGCATATTTAGTCGCAAAAGGGTGCACGCTCCTGACACCATTTGCAGTTTTTACAATCTGGTAAACTGAATCATTTTTTCGGATAGATATTTCTTCTGCAATTGAAGCTTTACCAGGCTGTTTATACTGAACCCGGATATGGCCCCAAAAGCTGAATACTTTCTGGCTCACTGTTTCCTGGAACCCATTTACAAATGAGAGGGTGATGATCATTACGGCAACGCTGATGGTGGTAGCTGCCACTGAAAGCCTGATGATAAACCTTGAAAATGACTTTTGCTGGTTAAATGCTATGCGCCGGGCTATAAAATTTGCAACCTTCAGGTGTTATAGTTTGTCTTCAAAATTAAGCCTGCAGCTTTATAATCAAGTAAATTGCATGTACGACCCTGATTTAATCAAAAACTGATGAAAACATCCTGTAGTGCAATAATGTGTTTTATCCTGGTGATGCTGGCAATATCTGCTATGGGTCAACAGGTTCGGACTGTTGGCAATGTGCGAACAATTAAACTGTACAAATATGGCGAACAACAGAGTTATCCTGTAATGCAATTGGGAGGAACCGACGCACTCGAATTGCATTTCGATGACTTGGATGCTGACATCAAAAACTATTATTACACATTTGAACTTTTCAATGCTGACTGGACAAGAACAATGCTTCGACCGTTTGAATACATCCGGGGGTTTGAACAGGTAAGAATTACCAATTATCGCAGGTCTTCAATATCACTTACAAATTATACGCATTACCAGGCAACACTTCCTGACAGGAATTGTATTCCAATGAAATCAGGAAATTATCTGCTAAAAGTTTTTTTAAACAGTGACACTTCACAACTTGTTTTTACACGCAGGTTTTTAGTTGTTGATGTAAAGTCAACGGTCGGGGGCCAGGTTCAGCAGCCATTTAATTCAACCATTTTTCAAACACATCAAAAATTGCAGGTTGGAATTAACACCGACCCACGAATTAAATTAATGAGCCCACAGGATTTACGTGTTGTTGTTTTGCAAAATTTCTCCTGGGCTAATGCTGTTTATTTAACCAGACCTACAACTTATAGAAATAATTATTACGAGTACAACGATGAGGCCTATACTTCATTTCAGGCAGGCAAGGAGTGGAGGTGGCTTGATCTCCGCAGTTTTAGACTATTGAGTGATCGCATCGACAGGTTTGAAAAGAAACAAAATTCTACTGAGGTGATTGTAAAGCCTGATGCAGAAAGGCAGCGACAGATATATCTATTCTATCGTGATTTTAATGGACTTTTCACCATTGAAACAGCAGAAAATATCAATCCATTCTGGCAGGCTGATTATGCAAATGTGCGGTTCAGTTTTTTCCCTCCCGGCAATCGCGAATATTCTGGACGAAATGTTTATATCTATGGCGAATTAACCGGGTATGCTGCGGATGAAAACTCAAAGATGACTTTTAATTCTGAACGAGGTGCATATGAAGTAAATCTGTTCCTGAAACAGGGTTTCTATAATTACTCTTACATAACCACCAGTGAGGATGGGAAGGAAAATTTCTTTTTTGACAATACGGAAGGGAATTATTGGGGTACAGAAAATTCATACATGATCCTCGTATACCATCGACCTTTCGGAGCCCGGGCAGATGAACTGATTGGATTCAGTTCATTGAACTCTGTTTTTCCGAGGAATTAAGATTTTACCACATAGACATTTAGGCACACGGAGCTAATACATAGCAAAGAGCAACTTTATATATGCTATTTGTCATTCGTGCCCATGTGTATTTTATGTGGTGACATTTTAGGTTTATCAGGTTAAAAAACATTTCGAAAACTCTGAACAAAATCCAAAATCCAAACTCAAAAATCAAAAATCAGAAGCTATCTTTGCGCCGGCAGGTCTTACACGGCCAGCTCCTGCTGAACTCCCCCAGGGTCGGAAGACAGCAAGGGTAGGCGGTTGTA
>CAZCKF010000447.1:2565-3132 GCA_964499155.1 uncultured Chitinophagaceae bacterium | reverse complement strand
ACCCTACACAGATCTGTTGATGCATGATATGGGACCTGGTCTTGATGATGGTTATACTGAAGGAACGGCTCTGACCTCTGAATGGAGGACGCCACCTCTTTGGGGACTTGGGCTTTCAAAAAATTCGCAGGGAGGACGTTACTTTTTAATGCATGACGGACGTGCACGAAGTATTGAAGAAGCAATTACAATGCATGGTGGTGAAGCACAACAAAGCCGCAGTGCCTTTCAACAACTTAGTCCGACAGATAAAAACAAGATCATTCGATTCCTCGAATCATTATGAACAGAAAAGAATTTATTCGCGATTCGTGTATTTCCTGTCTTGCACTTACCGGTATTGGCATGATGCTGACTTCCTGTGCAACCAACAAGTACGCTTCAGGAAAATTAAATGATGATGGATTACTGCTTGACCTTAAAGAATTCGATTTTGAAAAAAATGAAAAAAACCGTTACAGATCTTTTGTAATTGTAAAAAACGATGATTTGAAATTTCCAATATGCGTGTACAGGAAAAGTGAAAACGAATACAGTGCGTTGTGGATGCAATGTGCACACCAGGGT
>CAZCKF010000447.1:0-2555 GCA_964499155.1 uncultured Chitinophagaceae bacterium | reverse complement strand
ATGTGGCAGGTAATTTATTACAATGCCCAGCACATGGAATTGAGTTCGATCAACAGGGAATTGTGACAAATGGGCCTGCACAAAAAAATCTTCGGACATTTCCCGTAACCATTCACCAAAATCATTTGTTCATTGATCTAAGGAAAAAATGAAAACGTCACTTAGTATATTCTTCTTCGTGTTTGCGATTGCCTTGCATGCGCAGATCGACCCTGATTTGTTGCGCAATCCTCAATTAAGAAATGATTCTGCCAACATGAATATGGATGCAGTGTATTCACGTCCGTTTATAAATATTGGTAAAACACCGGTTGCAGTTGGTGGTTATGCAGAAGCCAATTACCAGTATGAGGGTACAGATGGTGTTATTGAAGGACACAATTTTCAAATGCGCCGGGTAACTGTTTTTTTATCTTCTTCCATTTCGAAAAGGATCAAATTCCTTACAGAAATAGAGTTTGAAGATGGAACAAAAGAGATCAATATTGAATTTGCATCGGTTGATGTTGAATTCGCCCCTGCTTTCAATCTTCGGGGAGGAATTGTTTTGAACCCGATTGGTGCATTCAATCAAAATCATGATGGTCCAAAATGGGAGTTTGTGGACCGACCGGTAGCTGCCACTCAAATGCTTCCTGCAACCTGGAGCAATGTTGGCTTTGGTATCTATGGTAAAATTAACCGGGGTGAGTGGTCCACGGGTTATGAAGCATATTTCACCAATGGGTTTGATGAACAAATTGTTTCAAATTCAGAAAACAAAACCTTTTTACCTGCATCAAAACTAAACCCGGAAAGGTTTGAAGAAAGTTTTAATGGCAGTCCACTTTTCACAGGAAAGTTTGCTGTGAAAAATCGCAAGATTGGTGAAATCGGTCTTTCGTATATGGGAGGAGTTTATAATAAATTCCAGGAAGACGGTTTGCCCATTGATCGAAAACGCCGCGTTGATGTGATGGCGATTGATTTCAATAGTATAATTCCATTTTCAAAAACAGCAGTCACAGGAGAATATGCCTGGGTTCGAATAAATCTTCCACAAGGCTTCACGCAACAATTCGGATCAAAGCAGCATGGAGGTTTTGTTGATTTTGTTCAACCTGTCTTAAAAAAAAGAATGTTGGGTTTTGATGATGCGGTTTTAAATGTTGCAGCCAGGTTTGAGTATGTAGACTGGAACCAGGGTACATTCATCCAGACAGGAACAGAGATACACGATGAATTATGGGCTGTTGTTCCTGCGATATCATTTCGCACTACTCCCGAAACCGTTTTCAGAGTGAATTACCGTGTGCAGAGACAACAGGACCTACTTGGTAATCCTCCCGCAAGAACGGGAATAATACAGGTTGGTTTATCTACTTATTTTTAAAGAGAAACAAACTTCAACAGAGATTGATCATTGGCTCCAATAGCCAACAGCCCCGTCCGACTGGCGTCAGCCGGGCGGGCAAAAGCCAAAAGCTTTTCTTACTTGCGAAAAACAACAACATCCCCCCCCGTATTCATTTCAAACCTGTCAATATCTCCCTTCATATTGGTGAAAAACGAGAGACGGTAATTATAATTATTTGCAGGGTGTTCTCTCGTGTAGAACTGATCGTAATGAAAATGATGTAAAGGAATTTTTACCGCCCTGAATGCCATGAATAAACTATCTTTTTCTGAGGTTATTGTAATTTTTCCATACACTGGATGTACATAAGTTCCTGTAAAAGCATTGAGTGAATGAGAGGGAACTGTATTTTTCACCTGCAGCCTTGCAAGAGAATCTGTATTTCGTTTTGCATTGATGCGTGATTGCAGGTTATTGGAATAATACCTGGACGACCATGGCGTATATGATTGGTTAAATAAAATATCAATGATTGAAAAAGTAATTGCTGGCCGGAATGAATTGCCTCCTGTCCCATTGAACACTACAAAGATTCCGAGGCTATCCTTTAAAGAAAAGGTGAGGTTTGAAAACATTCCAAACCCTCCTCCTGTATGCGACGTGAGTTTTCTTCCCTTATATGAATAAACCTGTCTTCCTAGTCCATACAACGAATTGGAAAGTTCATCATACAAGCCAGCCTTATCTGCAATCGATTGAGGAATCATCGTTTCGCGAATTACGTTTGAAGAAATTATTTGTTTATCCTGGTACTTCCCTCCATTGATCTGCAACATCATCCATTTTGACATATCCTGAATGTTGGAAATCATTGCCCCTGCTGCTGAAACAGAATTTAAGGTCCTGTGTGATGACATTTCCAGTATTGCATTGGAAGTGTCGTCATAGTAATATGCTTTTGCAAAATTTTTTTCCTTCCCGGCATGCGCATTGCCAAAAAAAGTTTTATTCATTCCGAGGGGAACAAGAATTTTTTCCTGAACAATTTCTTCCCATTTCTTTCCATATATTTTTTCAATTATGACTCCTGCAAGCATGTACATCACATTGTTATAAATGTATCCCTGCCTGAATCCAATTTCCGGTTTCATATGACTTACATATTTAACCAGTTCATTTCTATCAATGACGGTTCAACTAATGGAAACTTGCAGGTGGT
>CAZCKF010000446.1:0-3135 GCA_964499155.1 uncultured Chitinophagaceae bacterium | reverse complement strand
AAACCAAAAATCAAAAATTATTACATTTTGCCTGCGAAGCAAATTCATACCACATCTCTTCCTGTCATGGAGCATTTTTATACGCTCCAGGGCGAGGGATTTCACCAAGGGAAAGCTGCCTACTTCATTCGTCTTGGCGGATGTGATGTGGGTTGTGTATGGTGTGATGTAAAAGAGAGTTGGGATGCGTCGAAACATCCGAATCGATTTCCGGATGAACTTGTGGAATATGTAAAGCAAACGCCATCAGAAATTGTTGTGATCACGGGCGGTGAACCTTTCATGTACAAACTTGATGAGCTTACTGCGGCAATTAAAAATGCGGGATTAAAAACTAATGTTGAAACTTCCGGCGCCTATCCATTTTCAGGCACGTGGGACTGGATCTGCATTTCTCCTAAAAAATTCAAAGCACCGCTGGAACAAAACCTTGCATTTGCAAATGAATTGAAAGTGGTGATCTTTCACAAAAGTGATTTCGCATGGGCAGAAAAATATGCATCGATGGTGAATGCAGAATGCAAACTTTATTTACAACCTGAGTGGGAAAAAGCTGATGAAATGAGTCCGATGATCATTGAATACATTAAGGCAAATCCGAAGTGGGAGTTGTCGTTGCAGATACATAAGTATGTGAGGATACCGTGAGGGGGTGGTGAGTGATGAGTGGTGAGTGGTGAGTAGGTGAGTGGGCAGTGGGCAGATGAACACCCTGATTATTTGTAATGTGTTTGTGTTATTGAAAAAATAGTTTAGAGTTAATGCAAAGTTGATTGGAAGGAATACAGGTTTTCCTGTTTTTTTGCAATTATTAATTTTCGGAAAATAAAAGTGATTACAAATTTCGGTGGGCTCAACTCACTACCTACCACTCACGACTGCCCTCTCCCCTCACGCCTCTTCCGGCATCAAAATCTTATTCTTCGTCGACGGATCCTGGTTGAGTACGCGGCACAATGCCATGTAGAGATCGGGCATGTGGATGTGTAAACTATTTGGGTTTTCGAAAAATGCTTCAACACTTACTGCCCAGAATTCATGAAGGTTTGAAAATGCATAACTGCGTAAATAACTTCTGCGACTCGTGATCACTTCTGCGAAAATGGGTCCTGTGGTTGTTGAGAATTTCTCGTAGTTCATCCTGAAATGACTATCCTTTCCGTATTGTGCAAAAAAGTTGTTGTACAATAATGCATGTGACATTTCATGTACTGCTACATTGATATTATCGTGGTTGTTTGAATAACCGTATTTAAAATGTTTCCATGAAAGATATATTCCTTCCGGGGCCACGTGACCGATGTATAATTCATCATCATTTTCCATGCGGTAAGCATCTGCAAGGATGTAAATGTTTTTGAAATGACTCATCTGGTAATTCTTCAGTCCAAACGTTACCTGGACTGCAGATGAACTCACAAGGATTGCCAGTTCGTCCTTTTCTTCAAGACCAACATAATGGAATTTCTTGGTTGATTTGAACTGGTGAACGCGGTGAACGAAACGTTGCTTTAATTCGGGGGAGAGATCATTGAAATAAGTGAACATGCTGCCGATCAGCGAGCTGGAATGTTCGAAGATTTCTTGGGTAATTGCTATCTCCGCAACGGGTGCTTCTGCCGGAGGTGGCGGATTGGCAGAGACCATCCTGAATAGTTTTCTTAGTGCGGATCGCATAATTAAAGGTTCGGAGTTTTAAATTTACGCAATCCGGCTCCATTTTGCAAACGCCGCCGGCATTTGTTCCTATATTTGCTGCCCGCTTGGAGTCCGCTTTTCACACTTAATCTTTAGCAGTGATCTGAGCCCGTTCAACTCTAAAACGGACAAACCCATTCATTATTATGTATCGAACGCACACCTGCGGAGAGTTAAGGCTTGCAGATAAGGGCAAATCAGTGGAACTGGCCGGATGGATTCAGACGATCCGGAAATTTGGTGCCATTACATTTATTGATCTGCGTGACAGGTATGGAATTACCCAGTTATTATTTGGAGAGCAATTAACACAGCAGCTTGAAAAAGAACCGCCGGGGAGAGAATTTGTTATAAAAGTGTCAGGCAGTGTGATAGAACGTAGTAATAAAAATCCACATATACCAACTGGTGAAATTGAGATCGATGTTGAATCATTTTCCATTTTAAATAAAGCGGCTGTTCCTCCTTTTACCATTCAGGACGAAACTGATGGTGGAGATGATATCCGGATGAAATACCGTTTCCTGGATTTACGTCGCCAGGCTGTAAGAAAAAATCTTGAGCTCCGTTATGCTGTCAATCGCGCTGCAAGAAACTATTTGGATGCACAGGGTTTTATGGACATTGAAACACCTTTTCTGATCAAATCAACACCTGAAGGTGCAAGGGATTTTGTCGTTCCATCAAGAATGAATCCAGGAGAATTTTATGCGCTACCTCAATCACCACAAACATTCAAACAGCTTTTAATGGTGAGTGGTTTTGACAGGTATTATCAAATCGTTAAATGTTTTCGCGATGAAGATCTGCGTGCCGACAGGCAGCCTGAGTTCACACAGATCGATTGTGAAATGAGTTTTGTTGAACAGGAAGACATTCTGAAGATGTTTGAAGGAATGGTTCGTCACATTTTCAAAGAAGTAATTGGAAAAGATTATTTGGAAGAAATACCGCGCATGACATGGCATGAAGCAATGCGCTATTATGGAAATGACAAACCGGATATCCGTTTTGACATGAAAATTGCTGAACTGAAATCCATTTATAAAGAGGATGGAAGAAATGATTTCAGTGAAATAATTAATGAAAGTGGGTTCAAAGTATTTAATGATGCAGAACTCGTTGGTGCCATTGCAGTACCTGGTGCGGCAGAATATTCACGCAAACAAACCGATGAATTGATTGAATGGGTTAAGCGACCGCAAATAGGAATGGCTGGACTTGCCTTCATTAAATACAATGCAGATGGAACATTGAAAAGTTCTATTGATAAATTTTTCCCTGAAGAAAAATTAAAAGCAATTGCCACACATGCAACTGCAAAACCAGGTGATCTCATCCTGATCCTTGCAGGTAGAGAAGATCTCACTCGAAAAGCATTGAGTGATTTGCGTCTTGAAATGGCAAAACGTCTTGGTTACAGGAAACCAGATGAAT
>CAZCKF010000445.1:0-3140 GCA_964499155.1 uncultured Chitinophagaceae bacterium | reverse complement strand
AGTGTACCAGATGAATAAACTTGGAAGTCATGAAAACCTCCGCGGATTCAGAAAACAACGATTCTACGGTAAAAGCATGGCATATAACAACAATGAAATTCGCTTCATTTTCAATACAAGAAATTCACTTTTCAACGGTAAAATAGGATTTGCTCCATTTTATGATATTGGCCGAGTTTGGAATCCGGGTGAAGTTTCTGACAAATGGCACAAAGGATATGGAGTTAGCGTTTTTATTGCACCTTTCGACAGGTTCCTAATAAGTGGTGCATATGGTACTTCTTCTGAAGATCGCCGCGTTTTATCTGCGTATTTCGGGTTTTATTTTTAGCCCCCTGCCCCCCTATCTTTGCCGCGATTTCAACACATTCAATTATGAAAGTCACAGTTGTAGGTGCAGGTGCTGTCGGAGCAACCGTTGCAGATAATATTGCAAGGAAAGAATTATGTAAAGAACTTGTTTTGCTCGACATCAAAGAAGGTCTTGCTGAAGGAAAAGCGCAGGACATGATGCAGACCTGTACCATGCTCGGATTTGATACAACAATTACCGGAAGTACAAATGATTATCAGAAAACTGCGGGAAGCGATGTGGTGGTTATAACTTCTGGTATTCCGCGAAAGCCCGGCATGACGCGAGAGGAATTAATTGGAACCAATGCCGGTATAGTAAAAGGTGTTTGTGAAAACCTGCTCAAACATTCTCCTGATACAATCGTGATTGTAGTTAGTAATCCAATGGATACAATGACATACCTCGCTTTGAAAGCAACTGGTTTACCAAAAGAGAGGATCATCGGTATGGGTGGTATACTCGACAGCGCACGATTTAAATACCAGCTCAGTCAACGACTTGGTTGCAGTCCTTCAGATCTGAATGCAATTGTTATTGGTGGACATGGCGATACAACCATGATACCTTTGATCAGGTATGCAACCTGGAACAGTGTTCCTGTTACAAATTTTCTTAGTGCGGATGAACAGAAGGCTGTGGTGAATGATACAATGGTTGGTGGCGCAACGCTTACAAAACTCATTGGTACTTCGGCTTGGTATGCACCCGGTGCAGCTGGAGCCGTACTTGTTGAAAGCATTGTGAGAGATGAAAAAAAATTATTTACCTGTTGCGTTAGTCTTAATGGTGAATATGGTCAAAAAGATATTTGCCTGGGAGTTCCTGTAATAATCGGCAGGAAAGGATGGGAAAAAATAATTGACATGAAGCTTAACAAAGAAGAGCAGGATCTTTTTGATAAAAGCGCAGAAGCAGTAAGAGGAATGAATGCGGTACTGTGAAATTTTTGATTTTCGATTTTTGATTTTTGATTTGCTTACAGGTCTCCGGGTAATCCTTTAATTTGAGATACTCAACAATTTTTGATTTAATACAGAAACCCTTTGCTCGTCCTGACATGTTTTAGAAGTGATTTTAGTACACCACCATTCTTAAACTTTCTACCTTTTTTCCATCTTGTAAAATGCGTATGAAGTAAACTCCTCTCGAAAGCATCTTTGTGTCGATTTGCGTAGTAATGTCAGTTATCTTTTGTTTATGGACCAAATATCCATTTGAATGGTAGATGCTGATATCGGTATTGAACAATTGCCTCTGGAGAAAGGTGAAGAATTTTCCTTGGTTAACTGGATTTGGAAAAACAAGGTAATTGCCATCTGCGACTAAATAGATCGTTTGCGGATCGGTGTAAAAAGAACTCCCATCATTTAATGTCACTCTTACCCGGAAAGTATTTGCTCCGTTTGTTGCAGGAACGTTCAATGCATAGGTGAAACCTGTTGGCGGAAATTCTGCAATTGTTGCAAACGCACCACCAATCACTCTCTCAAATGCGATTGTTTTTACATTGAACAATGAAGAAAGAGAAACAAAAAGTTGTGCAGCTCCATTTACATTCTCTACCAGGAAAGACTGTATGTAACATTCCACACCCTGAACACTGTAATCAATTGCCTGGCTTCTGACTCCTTCTTTTCCATTGATAATTGGCGAGACGGCATAATACAAATGAGGATTTCCGGTTTTTGAGATCAACACCGCAGTATCTGTGACTGTAACAACATGTTCAGGAAATCTGGATGCTATTCTGTAAACCTTATAAGCATCTGCATTTGGAATGGCATCCCATGTCAGTAAAACTGCAGGAGGGCAATTAAATGCAACCTTAACATCAGGTGGATTTGAAATTGTAAATACTGCGGACAAATGAAAATTACCATTCACCGTCATTCTTAGTTGTGCCGTTGTAACAGTATCCGGAGCGTACCAAACAAAATAACCTTTTGAAAGATCAACATTTGTTTCAATCAATTGCCATGGGCCATTTTCATAGCTGATTTCAATAATCCCTGTCCCTGAAAGATAATTCGATTCCCATCTGAGCACATTTGTTCGCGCCGGAAAAAGATTATCGCTTGCGGTGGGAAAATACCATTTGAATTGGTTCAGTATATCTGCATGAAAAACCACGGCAAAGCTTTGTTTATTACTGACCACACGCGATCCGTTCACACGAAAAGAATAAGCACCGGCAGTTGGCAATTCAATGGTAACCTGTTCATTATTATTTAATGTATCAATGCCTCTTATTGCAATTGCATTCAGTGAATCAACATTTTGTTTTGTATTTAAAACCCAGGGCAATGTAATTCCTCCAGGACCCGAAACTGAAAAATCCAGGTCATTGATCAAAGCTTTGCTGGTATTGGGTTGTGCAGGCAAATCATTCCATGAAATTGTGGCTTTCAGTGTTTTAATATTTGCAGGCACATTCAATACAAAGAATTTTTGTTCTCCATGGCCAACACTGTCAATATAAAATGTCGACTGAGCTATGGGTAAATAACTTTTAAATGCATTCAGATTCCCATATCCAGATTTAAAATCAATTCCAGGATTGGAAACATCATCTGCACCATTGAGCAATGCAGCCCTGATCAAAAAAGAAGGTGCATTTATATTATTCAATTGTTTGTATGCCTGCTGAAGAAGAATAGCAGTTCCCGAAACAAGTGCAGCAGCGCCCGAACTTCCATCCTGTCCATATGCGACCAGTTCAGGTTTGATTCTCCCATCATGGGCAGGACCTCGGGAACTCAAAGCAAGAACATTATAAAATGAATCA
>CAZCKF010000444.1:0-3156 GCA_964499155.1 uncultured Chitinophagaceae bacterium | reverse complement strand
GTCAATGAAAGATGGGTAAATAAATTTACCGGTGCAGTTGACTTCAACTGCTCCAACAGGTACTTTAAGGTTTGTACCCACAGCTACAATTCGTCCTTCCTTTACAATCATTGTAGCATTTTGTAAAGTTGTATTTGCATCTTTCACTATGGTTGCATTTGTAAATGCATAGTGACCGAGTCTTGGGTCAGCCACACCATTTTCAGGGAATGTTTCCTGGGCACGCAATGCATAAAAAGTGCAAAGCATCCCAAGACAAAGCGTAGATAGTTTCTTCATGTGTATTTGTTTCATGTATTTTGTAAAACTGGAAAGGCCTGTAATTTAAAAATTATCTGCATGCAGATTGCGTCATACATTGATCATACTTTATTAAAACCGACGGCGGTGGAATCCGATATCGTAAAAATTTGTCAGGAAGCTGCTGCATTTGGTTTCGCTGCCGTTTGCATACCACCTCCCTATGTTTCAAGAGCCAGGGCTTTATTGTCACCGACCAATGTGAAGGTCGCTACAGTAATTGGTTTTCCGTTCGGATATTCCGCCATTGAAGCAAAAGTGGCAGAAACCGTACTTGCCATCGTTGATGAAGCGGATGAAATTGACATGGTGATCAACCTGATCGCTTTAAAAAATAATGACTGGGGATACCTGGAAAGGGAAATAATCCCACTGATCGATATCTGCAGACAGAAGGAAAAAATTCTCAAGGTCATCATCGAATCCGGCATTTTAACCGACGATGAGATTGTAAAATGTTGCGAACTCTATACCCGCCACAATGTTCATTTCCTCAAAACATCAACTGGTTATGCAGAAAAAGGAGCCAGTATCGATGCCGTAAAGCTTTTTCGAAAAAATCTCCCTCCTTCAATAAAGATCAAGGCATCAGGTGGCATAAGGACATATGATTTTGCGAAGCAACTGATCGATGCAGGGGCTGACAGGCTTGGGTGTAGTGCGAGCGTGGCTATCGTCCAAGGAGCCCCTACCACTTGAATCTAACTTACGAAGCCATTGGACATTGGACATTGGATATTGGACATTGATCAAGTTTCTCTTTCTGGTTTCTGGTTTCTCGTTTTCCTCCCTGCGATCAAATAATTCCAATGATTAGTTTTTGCGACTTGAAGCCTGAAACCTAAATTTTCCTCTGCTTATAAACCTTGAACCTTTCCTGGACCTTGGAAGCTTGGATCTTGGACCCTGCGGCTGGCCTTGGGAATTTGTAGTTTACATTATAAACAAATGCATCCTGAATCTTGATTTATTCGTCTTTGCATAGCCAGCCGCTGCCGTTTGGAACTATTTTTGAATATATGAACCCGAACCCTGGACATATGAAATTCATCCTTCCCGTCTTTTTTGTCTTTATTACCTTTTCCGGTTTAGCGCAAGACACAACTTCTATTGTTGTGCATAAAGATCCGAGACTTGACATGCTGGTTAAAAAGCAGGCCGAGATCAATGAGGTCACTGCACGCGAGAATCGCCGTACAGGAAAAGGATATCGATTGATGGTGATTAATACGAACAATCGCGATGAAGCCATTTCTGCAAAGACCACAGTTTATCAATATTTCCCTGAATTGAAACCTTATTTACTTTATCAATCTCCTTATTTCAAATTAAAGGTCGGCAACTTCCAAACACGAGATGAAGCGGTCGATTACCAGAAAAAACTGAATATGTTCTTTCCAAAAGGCGTTTTTATCATTCCTGATATTATTGAGATCAAGCCAAAGAAGGATGATGAGCTTTCGAAGATGTAACCAGATTTTTGATTTTTGGTTTTTGATTTTTGATTTTGCTTCCCCTTTATCGAATACGCTCTTGCTGGTGTGCGTATTTTTTTACTCCAACAAAATCTGTTTTCGGATCATTAATTCCTGATTACTTAATTCAAAATGATAGACACCTCCTGGTAATGTTTTTGGGATTGTTATCAATTCGCTGGAAGTTGCACTTTCCATTTGAATTGTTTTTCTGAAAACCTGTATACCTGCAGCGTTAAATAATTTTATTTGATAATCACCTTTCGCAAGTCCATTTGTTTGCAAAATGAATTGTTTTCCTCTTACAGGATTCGGATACAAAGTGATTCCAGACTTTACACCTGGTTCATATCTCATCACTGAACTATAATAAATGGAACCACTTGCATCTACTGCCTTGATTCGATAATAGGTCACTTCGCTGAATGGTGTAATATCGAAAACCTGGTAATTTGCTCGCGTACCATCGTTTTTAACTGGTGATAATTGCGCAACGGAAGAAAATAATTGTCGATTATCAGCACGTTCAAGTACATAATAATCAACCTGAGATTCAGTAAGATTACTCCATTGAATGTGAAGCCCGTTATAAACTGAAGAAAGTTTAAGGTATGCAAAATGTACAGGAAGGACCGAGATATTTAATCGTTGGATAAATGCATCATACATTCCATTTGTATAACTCCAGATTTCCCCATTACCCGGATCAAAATCAATATCGGATTCAAATTGGCCGGCAATAAAAATATTACCGGCAGGATCTATGGCAAACTCCCTGACAATTTCATACCCGTGGCCTGCAATTTTTTTTGCCCATTGATAATTACCATCAACATCCAATTTGCAAAGGAAACCATCCCAGTTACCATAAGCCTGAATATTGGCAACTCCAGGTCCAGGATCGAAATCTCCGAGAAAGGTAAACACACCACCGATATACAATCCACCGGCATTATCCGTTGAAATACAATATCCCTGGTCAGCGCTTGCACAACCACCAATTACTTTAGCCCAAACGAAATCACCGGCAGAAGTCCACTTGCATACAAAAGCATCATTTGCACCCTGAGAGGTGAGTGTAAAATTAGCCGCACCCGGATTGAAATCGGTTCGGGTTGCCCAATCACCTGTGGTATATATATTTCCAGCGGCGTCAAGTGCTATTGAACTAATATAGCTGTGTTCAAAAGCACCCGTTACAAACCTTTTAGCCCACACCAAATTTCCATTATTATCAAGTTTTGTGATCACACCTTCCGTGTCTGCACTTGTCGTGAGATAAAAAGTAGCTGGACCAGGATCAAAATCGCAGTTTAATCCTCTGATATTACTCGCGAAGTAAATATTTCCTGAAGCATCGACAGTTATTGCACTTCCGATT
>CAZCKF010000443.1:0-3159 GCA_964499155.1 uncultured Chitinophagaceae bacterium | reverse complement strand
TGGTGCCACGTCCGATTCACTGGGAAATTTTTCATTCCGTACCACTGAAAAAAATCAACAAACGCTGCATGCGACATCAATCGGTTATCGACCATTTGAATCAGTTATCAATGTATCGGGAAATGAACTGATAATTGAAATACCATTGAAGGAAGAGATCACCGAACTAAAAGCTGTTGTAATTACTGCAGGAACTTTTGAAGCAAGCGACAGAAAAAAGGGAACAGTACTTACGCCAATTGATATTGTAACAACAGCCAGTGCAGAAGGAGATGTAACCGGAGCTTTGAAGACACTGCCAGGTGCACAGCAAGTTGGTGAATCGGAAGGATTATTCGTGCGTGGCGGAACTGCGGGTGAAACCAAAACATTCATTGACGGTACACTCGTTAATAATTTCTTTTACAGCAGCATACCCAATATTGCTTCACGCGGAAGGTTTTCTCCATTCATTTTCAAAGGGACAGTTTTTAGCACAGGCGGTTATTCTGCTCTGTATGGGCAGGCATTGTCATCTGCGCTTATACTTGAATCTATTGACCTTCCTGAACAAAGCTCAGCAAATTTTGGAGTGGGTGTAATTGGTGTTGGCGGTGGATACCAGCATTTGAATAAAAAGAAAACGGCATCATGGGGATTGAATTATAATTACACTGATCTCAAGCTTGCATTCAAACTGATTAAGCAAAAACAGGATTTCTATAAAATTCCGGTTTATCACAGCGGCGATGCCAATTTCAGGATTAAGACTTCACAAACTGGAATGCTGAAATATTATGGTTATATGAACCTGAATGACCTCGGCTTTCACGAACCAAGTATTGATACACCAGGTTATAAATCTGCATTTGAATTGAAGAACTTTAACATGTATCACAACCTCGCATATAAAGAATCACTGGGACCGAAATGGAGGTTCAATGCGGGCATTTCTTATACCGATAATCGTGACGACATACAAAGTCACTTAGCTGATAATAATGAAACAAAAGTGCAGTTGCCTGGTTTTGAATTCAAGAATTTCATGCTGGATGCTGATGGTAATTATTTCAATGCAAAAGCAGTCTTTGAAAGAAGATTACGAGGTTTGAGTGCGCTGCGATTCGGAACAGAATACAATTACAGTTTTGATAAAGCAAAGTATACAACCTACAATAACCAGGAATTTAAATCACAGGTAAAAGAAAACATCAAATCAGTTTTTGGTGAAGCCGATATTTACCTCACGAATAATGTTGCCGCAAAACTCGGCACGAGGGTTGAACATTCGTCCTACCTGGATAAAACCAATATTGCTCCAAGGATTTCACTTGCTTACAAAGTGGGTAAGGAAAGCCAGGCCTCACTTGCCTATGGTATATTTTATCAAAACCCGGAAAGAAGATATTTGCCATCACCATCAGGACTTGATTTTTCGAAAGCAACACATTACATCGCGCAGTATCAGAAAGTCACAAATGCTTTAACCTTCAGGGCTGAAGTATTTTACAAAAAATATAAAGGGCTTGTTAAAACCGGAGTCAATAACTCACAGGAAGTTGCCATGAATAACAATGGTTATGGAGATGCAAAAGGTTTTGAATTTTTCTGGCGTGATCGCAAAACAATCAAAGATTTTGATTACTGGATCTCCTATTCATTCCTTGAAACAAAAAGAGATTTTGCAAATTACCCTTTTGCCATACAGCCAAATTTTGCAGCAAAGCACACTGCATCACTGGTAATGAAAAAATTTGTCATGCCATGGAAAACCGGATTTAACCTGGCGTACAATTTTGCAACGGGCAGGCCCTATTATTTTATTGGTTATGATAATGCAAGCAGCAGTTATAAATTCTTTGACAGAGGCACGGCACCCGATTATCATAATGTTAGTTTCAGTTTGAATTTCATTCCCGCGATCGGTAAACAAAATGCGAAATCATGGGCAGTGTATGTTCTGTCGATCAGCAACATTTTTGGAATTGACCAGGTGTATGGTTACCAGTATTCTTATAATGGTTACCGCAAGCAGGCAATCGTACCGCCATCGAAAACTTTTGTGTATGTGGGCGCATTTTTCAGCTTTGGTGTGGACAGAACACAGGATGCGATTAACAATAATCTTTAAATAAATTAAAATGAACAACTCAACAGAAGGCCGCGATCCAGAATTATGGGAAATCGCAAAAAGGAGAGCAAGCTTCAAAGGCCACCTTGCTACTTACCTCGTCATTAATGCTTTTTTGTGGATACTTTGGTATTTCACGTCTGACAGAAATGAGTCCAACTTTATTCCATGGCCGCTTTGGTCTACGATCGGCTGGGGCGTTGGCCTTACATTTCATTTTCTCGGAGCTTATGTTTTTCCCCGCTCAGCTTCAGTTGAGAACGAATACCAGAAACTAAAACAAAAACAAAGTCAATAAAATTTATATGAAAAAGATAGTCCTCATTATTGCTTCACTCTTTGTAATCGGTGGCGCATATGCTCAATCAGAAAAATTTGTAAAAGCAATGGAAGCCAATGTGGCTGCCGTTGACACAACGCACAGCATAGACGGATCGTTGCAACTCGCAAATGCATTCGAAAGGATTGCAGATGCGGAAAAAAATCAATGGCTTCCTTATTACTATGCAGCGCTGATGAATGTTGCTGCCGGATATGTAATGGGCAGTAACAATGGAATGTCGGGTGGTCTTGCAGATAAAACAGACCCACTTGCAGACAAGGCAGAAGCATTGCTCAACAAAGCAGAAGCCCTTTCAAAAAATAATTCTGAGATTTTTATCGTAAAAAAAATGATTGCCACACTTCGACTGATGGCTGATCCGATGAGCCGTTATATGACGTACGGACCTGAAGCAGCGCAGGCACTGGAGGAAGCAAGAAAATTAAATCCGGATAATCCCCGTGTTTACCTGCTTGAAGGCCAGGATAAATTCTACACGCCAGAACAATTTGGCGGAAGTAAAACTGAAGCGAAAGCACTTTTTGAAGAGTCATTGAAAAAGTTTGATTCTTTCAAAGCTGAATCTACTATTCATCCGACATGGGGACGCGGTCAGTTGATGTATTTCATGAATCTTGTAAAAGGATAATCTTGTCGAAAAAACGAACACACCCGAAATGCAGGATCAATTAAATGAAAAAAGCAGCCTGGAGATCATTGAATCTAT
>CAZCKF010000442.1:0-3168 GCA_964499155.1 uncultured Chitinophagaceae bacterium | reverse complement strand
GTGTTATCACCAACGTGGTTTCAAAAAATGTCCCGCCGTTGTTGGTGTTTTCACCAACAACAAAATTTAAGAAGGGACTCCTACGGAGCCCTTTGTTTTAACTACAATCTTTGCTAAAAAGAGGTGACCCTACGGGGCCAATTTCCCAGAACCGTCTCTCGAAGAGGACGGTGCTGACATCTCCAGCCTCGTCACCCTTCCCGAGACGAAAGGGAATTTGAGATGGAGAATGAGTTGGTGTTATCGCCAACGTGGATTTGAAAAAGCGTCCCGCCGTTGTTGATGCTTTCACCCACAACAAAATTTAAGAGGGGACTCTTACGGAGCCCTTTGTTTCAACTACAATCTTTGCTACAAAGAGGTGACCGGTACGGGGCCAATTTCAGAGTACCGTCTCTCGAAGAGGAAGGTGCTGACATCTCCAGCCTCGTCCCCCTTCCCGAGACGAAAGGGAATTTGAGATGGAGAATGAGTTGGTGTTATCACCAACGTGGTTTCAAAAAATGTCCCGCCGTTGTTGGTGTTTTCACCCACAACAAAGAGATGCTTCTGCGGGGCCAATACATTCTTTCCTCCCAGCACAGTCTCCCGCAGGGGACGGTGCAGATATTTTTCTTCGGGAAACGAGAAGTGAGTAAGAACACGTTGTTTTTGATAACACAAACAGCGGCGGGCAATTATTTTTTCGGGGTTGGAGATAACACCAACCTACCCACACACAAAAGAATTTTGTTCGTACGAAATATTTCCTACCTTTAGTTCGTTATTGGAACAGATGTCCCCATTTTCCTACAATAACGAGAAACCAGAAACCAGAAACCAGAAACAAGAAACTATTTAGAGGCATGGCCAAAAAGAAATCCTTTCCAGATCCAACAAAGGCAGAACTCGAAATCCTCCAGGTATTATGGCAGCACGGTCCTTCCACCGTTCGTTTTGTGAATGATACACTCAACGAACAAAAACGTGAAGTGCAGTATTCATCCACACTGAAGCTGATGCAGATCATGGCAGAGAAGGGAATTCTCGAGCGGGATGAAAGCAATATGAAACATGTATACATACCTGCGGAAGATGAAGAAAAAACCAAAAAGCATTTGCTGCAGAAGTTTGTTGACAATATGTACCAGGGAAGTGCGAGCAAACTTGTAATGCAATTACTCGGTACCAGTAAACCAAATAAAGAGGAGTTGCAGGCAATCAAGGAATTGTTGAAAAATATTGATAATAAATGAAAAGCTTCAGGCTTCAGGTTTCAGGCTTCAAGACCATGGAAAGAAAAATCATATGAAAAATTTACCGGTCACCAGGAATAACGAGAAACCAGAAGCAAGAAACTTGTTCAATATCCAATATTCAATGTCCAAAACCTCTATGAAATCAAATTAATGCTATTGGTTACTATCTGGGAGATCAACGAGAAACAAGAAACAAGAAACTTATTCTAATGTCCAATATCCACTGTCCAGTGCTTCGTAGCAGAATTCTCCGGCTAGGAGATCAACGAGAAACGAGAAACCAGAAACAAGAAACTTTTTTAGATGGAAATAAATAATGAAATAATTGTCAACTCCCTCGCCTGGACGCTTGTCCATTCCATTTGGCAGGGTGTGATCATCAGCATGCTTACAGGACTTGTGATCCTGTTCACAAAAAAGTCCACTGCTGCGGTGAGGTATAACCTGTTTTCAGGGCTGTTTGTATTATTTATTTTATCAACCATCATCACATTCATTTTGCAAATGCAGCAAAGTGTGGTTGATGCAACTGTTGTCGTTCCCTCGGAAGCTTTGACGGCTACAACAACGTCTGCGATTATAGCAAAAACAGATATCGTTTCACAGGTTACGGCGTGGTGCAATCAAAATTCGTTTTATATAGTAAGTGTCTGGTTCATCATATTTTTTATCAAATCCATTCGTATTGCGATGGGATTATCAGTAACACGTGCAATGCGAAGGATTGAATTGTATGAAGTGGAAGGTGTGTGGAAGGATAAATTTAACCAGCTTGTTGCTTCAATTGGTCTTTCGAAAAATATTCGATTCAAGGAATCCGGGCTTGTTACCATTCCAGTCGTGATTGGTTTTTTGAAACCGATTGTTTTGATCCCGATCGGGTTATTGAATAACCTCACACCCGCACAGGCGGAAGCAGTTTTATTACATGAACTCGCACACATCCGGAGAAAAGATTACCTGGTGAATATGCTGCAGCAGTTTGCCCAGGCGGTTTTCTTCTTCAATCCCGCGGTTACATGGCTTTCTTCATTGATCAGCGATGAACGCGAACATTGCTGCGATGACATTGCCATTGCTCATGCCGCCAGTAAGGCGGATTATATATCAGCACTGGTCGCATCAAATGAATATGCGATCGAAACTTCCAGGTATGCACTTGCATTTACCGGGAGAAAAAATCTTTTATTAAATCGTGTCCGGTACATTCTTGACCGGAACAACAAAACATTAAATGGTATGGAAAAAATACTTATGCTGGCTGGTACGGTGGTGGTGACATCGCTCATCCTTTCGTTCTCGCCAAAAAATGAAATTTCAATTCAGAAACTTATCGGGAATGATACAATTCCTGAAAAAGAAGTGATCATTGAAGTAAAACCTCAGAAGAAAGCAACAGTGATTACGGAAATTGCTGTTCCGGCAAAAGAAGCCAAAACAATAACAAATATTACCACTGCCCACACGGCCGAAGTAGTTGTTGATGTTGCTCCTGTTACTGAAATCAGTGTTGCAGTTCAGTCTCAACCCGTCGTCACAACAGTAAAATCGTTAAAACCAAACGTGGCAATAGTAGCTGATGTGGCGAAACAACCAAATGTGGTGGTTGACAAAATTATCACGCTTGCAGAAGTTGCAACACCGGTGGTTGAAGTGGTGATCGATACAATTCCTGCAGGAGCATCAAAAGAATTCATTGATGGTTACAATGCAGGTCGCAATTACCAACGCGAGATCCAGCAGAACAACAACAAGAATATTGATCAGAAAAAAACCATTGAGAGGAAATTATTACAGAATAAGAATATCGATTCAGTTCAACGTATTCATCAGAAAAAATCGAATTTGTTTAACAAGGAAAATGTAGAGAGGAAAAGGGAAATGATTGAAAGAAACAGGGAATTGCAGGCAAAGAATCGCCAAGTGGAAT
>CAZCKF010000441.1:0-3191 GCA_964499155.1 uncultured Chitinophagaceae bacterium | reverse complement strand
ACATTTACAGGCTCAAGAGCAGATGCACGCATATCCTTCATGTGTACATATTCCATTTCACGATCCACACGAAGCTCGATACGTACTTTGATTTTGTCTCCGACATTCAATATCTGTCCATCAGTAACCGGAGTAAGTACAGGTCCACGATCTGTATTTTTTTCGAGGAATAATTTTTTCGAAAGTTGCAGTGGTGTTTCAGATGAAGTGATCTTATCAAGGTCTTCAAAATATTGCCAGTAAACAGCTCCCCATGAAGATTGTGTGGTTCCCTGGGTTGTGTTAGAAACATTCACCGTGATATCACCCATCGATGGCCTGATCATTTCTCCAGGTATTGTTTCTTTCATATATCCTGTTCCTGCTTCAGTTTTTGATGATGAAGAAGAAACAATACTGCTACCCAATTTTATTTCAACCATTGGTTCTGAAGAAAGCCAGTTTGTGCCTTGCAGCAACATTGCATACACAGCATCCGCTGTGGCTTTGGATGTTTTCCAATTATTTGTGTGTTTATTTCTCAGCAACCATGTACGCATATCATCTACCGACTTGTTGTCGTTTGAAATTTCATGGAATGCTTCAATTAAAAGGGACTGTGATTCAATTGGAGCCTGGTGCCAGAACCAACCGCGTGGTTGATCTTTCCAGTACATACCGAGTTCTTCATGGTTGATGGATGTCTCTTTTAGTGAGGCAATGATTGATTTAGCGAGGCCCTCATCAGCTCTTCTGTTGAAATGAAGAGCGATCATGCCCTGCATGTATTTACTAAACTTCATCCAGTATTTTTTTGCCTGGCCGCGGTAATAGGTGTAAGCTTTTTCAGGCGTTCCTTTAACTGTTGGGAAAAAGCTGCGCATGTACAGGTACTGGATCTGGATGTTACTTATATGTTGTTTGTTCAAATCAACTTTCTGTTTCACCAGGTAATCATAATCCTCCTGTAACTTCCTGTCGAGGTATGCAATGGCAGTTTGTAAGATCTGTTGTAATCCCTGCGTACTTCTTGCAGCAGGAACAAGTTTTTGCAATCGACCAATGCCGGTTACAATGTATTGCGTCATATAACGATCATCAGGACCACCCTTGAACCAAACGAAACCACCATTTGGTGCCTGTAATTGTTTAAGCCTTTCAAGTGCGGAAGCCAATTCAGTACTCATTCGGTACATGTCAAACAACAACGCGATATTTTTTCTTTGCTGTGTTTCATTTTGTGCCTGCATTACCCATGGGGTTTCTTCAAGAAGCAAGGCTTTCAGTTCCTGGTTTTTTTGCAGGTTTGAAATAAGCGCTGCAGTGTCCTTTGTCTTCCAGGTTTCAAAAACCTGCTTGATCCGAGGTGAAGAAGTGACAATGTGATTTGCGAGAGCATTGGCATAAAAACGATTCCATGCCTGTTCAGCATTTTCTTTTTCCTGTTCCATCAGGTAGGGGAGCGCCTGGATCGCAAACCATGCAGGATTTGAAGTGTACTCAATTATCAACGCATGATGTTTCAGTGTTTCACTTTGTTCCGCATTCTTCAGTTTTGTGAATTCGAATTTTTTAGTTCCATCACCTCTCATTGGTAGAGGCATTGTTTCAGTTACCAGTGTGCGGTTGGTCAGAATAGGAACAATATCTTCTTCACCATCACTGAATTCATTGGATCTTGCAACAATGCGCCATGTAAGTGGTTTATTAAAACTAAAAGGTATTTCAAGTGGAAAACTTACCGCTTCAGTCTGGCCAGGAGCAACGGTGAAGTATTGATTTGGGAAAACATTCTGGAACCAGCCACCCACTGGCTGATTTGTTGTTGCATCAAGAAGAATTAATTCAGCCTGACCCGTCATTTCTTTTTCTGAAAGATTTGAAATGCGCGCACTGAGTTCAATTTTATCTCCTTCACGCAGGAAACGTGGCATGTTAGGCTGAACCATCAGTTTTTTCTGCGTGACGATCTCTTTTTCAGAAACAGCAAAAGCAAGTTCTTTTGTATGCGTAAATGTTTGCAGTTTCCATGTTGTCAATGCATCCGGAACAGTAAAGCTCAGTTCAATTGAACCATCTTCTCTCGCGTATAATTCTGGAAAGAAGAATGCTGTTTCATTAAAATTTTTCCTGATCACAACATCTGGCGATTGTGGAGTAGCAGGTACATCTGCGCCATCGGCTGACTGATTCATTGCAGCATCCTGCATACCAATGGATGGCGGTGCTGCCATATCTCTTTTAGCACTTGTGACAACAACTTCCTGTGCTTGCGCAAATCCTTCTTCACCTCTTCTAACTGCACCAACGGCTTTGCCTTCGAGTCGGATTCCATAATGATGGTAAATCGAAATCAGTTCATCATATCTCCTGTCGATTCCCTGTATTGGCGGTGTTGCATTATTCCAGTTTTCTATTGATTGCACATCTGAGAAATTGTTGTGCGCATCCCACCTGATGCGGTTGAAATAAATTGGCCATATGGATGGTTTCGTCCAGGCATGTGGTGCAAACTGGTCGAGTGAAGCGTCATACATGCTCGCAAGCATTTCACCAACAACCTTTTCGTTTTTATAACCTTTCAATATAAGTTTCCACTTTTCTTCACTGCCAGGCAATGTTTTATCGCGGAAAGTTGCGTATTCAACCTGGAGTTCCTTGTTGGTCCACGGAACCATCACTACATCCTGGAAAATGTAAGCTCGATTATGTTTTACAAAAAGATAAGACACGCCATAACCACCCCGATCGTTTTCTGTGGCAGAGAATGGGTTAAAACGTTTCGCATCACTTAATGAAAAAGTGGTGATGGATAAATCCTGCCTGTCATTCGGCGTATTAACTACTGGGATATTTTTATCTACTGCCTGTACTATAAAAACATCATTGGCTGAGGAACCAATTCCAATAACTGTTCTTTCTCCAGGTTCAATAGCATCAGCACTTTTTGTCCATAAATATTGTTTACGTGGCAATGCATTCGATCTGCGATCAAAAATTTCAATGAATTGCATGTTCTTAATCACATTACCATCTTTATCCCTGGTCTCTGCTTCTACGACATAATGTCCTGTTGAAATATTTGTCGGCTGGATCGGTATCCTGCTGTTCAATCTGGATGAATCAGTTTTTTCATAAACAAGTTCTGTTCTTTTCCATGTGGAAGGATCATTCTCATTGTCATATTCATCATAAGGGAACAATCGCAGGTA
>CAZCKF010000440.1:0-3210 GCA_964499155.1 uncultured Chitinophagaceae bacterium | reverse complement strand
TATAGATACTGGAAAGTTTTTCTTTCCACGCGTATCGGGTAAATAGTATCCCCACTATTCCATGTTTGCTCAATCGTGCGGTTGTTGTCCACACCCTTCAATTTAGCCCACACCTTTGCTGCAGCACGGGCTGTTTTATTTTCTCCAAATTCCACAACCTTATAAAGGCTTCCATCCAGCTTTATAATAAGGCCGCGACTGATATCTGCCGTATTTGCCATATAAGTTAATTATGCCCGGAGGCGGGCGCAAAAGTAGCCCAAAACAAAGAAGTTTTGAATTTTTTGCTGTTTAAACTTGCCGGGGATTCTTTAAGAAAATTACTTGATCCTGATTATCTGTTAAAAACTTCAGTCATCAAACGTCAGATTCATGCGATGACTAAATTTGAACAGTGAGAAAGATCATCATATCAGCCTGCCTGCTTTTCGTTTTTAAAATTGCTTCATCACAGGTTGATACAACAACACCTCCTTATTTAAGATTTCCGACGGTTCCAACATTAAGACTTTTACTTGAAGACAGTGTGCAGATTTTTACCAAGGATCATATCCCGAAAAAAAATGCTGTTGCCATTATTCTTTTTAATCCTGATTGTGATCATTGCAGGCATGAAACAACATTGCTCGTGAACGAACATGAAAAACTTAAAAAGACCACGGTCATTATGGCCACCATGTCCAGCATGGAAAAAATGAGAAATTTCATCAATGAATTCAATTTAAACTCCATACCCAACCTGGTGGTTGGGCAAGATGTATTTTTTATTCTGGCTCCCTTTTACAAGATCCGCAGTTTACCTTTTCACACTTTCTATTCCAAAAAAGGCGAATTAATCGAGGTTAAGGATGGCGGGCTCAGCATTGACAGGATGCGAGAAATACTGGATCGCTAATGGCACCATTTTTTACATAATACCTGCAGTTATATCTGCATGTAATGTTGCCCGTTAAAAATATTATTCGAAAAATACTTGTATTTGGTTCACTATTTACGATTACCTGTGAAAATTTACACGCACAGGATTCTGTCTATATCACACTTGCACCGGGACCACAATATGTTACAAGTCCATTTCATCAATCATTGTGGGGTAAACATTACCGCAAAGAATGGGGTACCAGGGCAACTTTTAAAATCGTTACACTTGACACATTTTACGGTGGATTAAAACCTTACCAGGCTGGCGGTGGTCGACAAAGTAAAACTTTGCGATTGAGAGATGGTCACAATAAAGAATATGTTTTACGAAGCATAGACAAAACATATGGTCGCGCCTTGCCAGATATATATCGAGGAACATTTGTTGAAAAAGTAATTAATGATCAGGTGTCGTCAGCGCATTCCTATGCTGCAACCACAATCCCGGAAATGGCCAGGGCAGCAAAGATCTATCACACAAACCCCGTAATTATTTACGTTCCGAAACATAATGCACTCGGTGAGTTCAATGAAGAATTCGGGAATACACTGTACTTGTTTGAACAAAGACCAGATGAAGACTGGTCGACTGCTCCAAATTTTGGAAATGCTAAAAACATTGTGAGTACAGAAAATATGCTCGAGAGCATCAGGAAAAAAAATGATCATGTCATAGACCAGGAAATGTTTGTGAGAGCACGCATTTTTGATATCCTCATAGGAGACTGGGGACGTCATGAAGACCAGTGGCGTTGGGCTGTTTTTGAAGAAAATGGAAATGTAGTTTACCGCCCCATACCCCGAGACCGCGACCAGACATTTACTTTATTTGATGGAAGACTTTTAGGTGCTGCACTCAGTGCGGGAGGACTCGGTCATCTTCAAAGTTTTGACTACAGCATTAAAGACATACAGGGTTTCAATTTTTCTGCAAGACACCTGGACAGGGTGGCCACTAATAAAAAAACACTGGATGACTGGACACGAATTGCCACAGAGATCCAACAATCTGTTACAGAAGATGTGATCGATGAAGCCATTTTAAATATGCCTTCTGAAGTGTACACGATTTCAGGAAGTGAAATTGGCTCAAAGATTAAAGCACGACGGAATCATCTCGTCGATTATGCAAGAGATTATTACCTGTTTCTTTCTGAAATCGTGGATATAACCGGTACTGAGCAAAAGGAGAGATTTGAAATTATTCGCAATGAAAATTCTACGGATATAAACATTTACAGGCCAGGCAGCTCACTTCCTTATTATTCCAGGACATTTTCAAATAACCAGACGAAAGAGATCCGTCTCTATGGTTTGGGTGAAGATGATGTTTTTAATATTAATGGTGAGGCAAAAGATGCCATTAAGATCAGAATGATTCCGGGAACAGGTGCGGATATTTTAACGGATAAATCAAATATTGCAGGTGGAAAGAAATTAAATATCGTGTACGATGATGATAAAAGCAATTTTACTTCCAATGGCGAAACACGATTGAAAATAAAAAATGATACAGCCATACACGCTTATAAATATGATGAATTCACATTTCCTAAATCAGGTTTATATGTATTTCCCGGTTTGATTGGAATTACTATTGGATATAAATCCGTTACTGAAGGATTCAGGAAATCGCCGCATGCTACAATGCATCACACCAAATTCCGCTGGTCGGTCAACCGCGGAGCAATGAATCTGGATCATACTTCCGTTTTTTACCAGGCGATCGGTAATTGGAATTATTTCTTAGGCGTGGGAGCAGGTTTTCCGAGTGTTGAAAATTTCTTTGGTGTGGGAAATGAAAACACGAGTCCATTTATAAACAGAAAATTTCATCGCTTACGCAGGAATGATCTGTACGGCCGCACTGGTCTTATGCTTGGAGAAGGCCAGGGTAGCAACGTGAAGATCTTTGGTTTTTATGAGACGGTTCAACTTCGAGATGATGATGATCGAATCATCAAAGATTACATGAATCAAATCCATGGCTTTGATTCTGAAAGAAATCATTTTGTTGGTGCGCAGGCAGAATACCAGTTTTTGAAAACAAATCACCCGATGATCCCCACGGGTGGAATTAATTTTAAATCATCTGCATCCTATACCCGCAACATGCAATCGACTGAAAAATCATTTGCACGGTTAACAGGAGATCTTGGTTTTTATATTCCCGTTTTCAAGCCTGTTTCTCTTGCGTTCAGGGTTGGAGGTGCGCACAATACAGCAGAATCTGACGTGTACCAGATGAATAAACTTGGAAGTCATGAAAACCTCCGCGGATTCAGAAAA
>CAZCKF010000439.1:0-3216 GCA_964499155.1 uncultured Chitinophagaceae bacterium | reverse complement strand
TAAAATGAAGTTTCCAGTTGGAAAATAGGAGATCAGCCGCGAGTTGCGGCACAAAGCGAACTGTACTCAATGATTCAGCAGATCGAGATTGAGAGCAAGAAAAAATAATATGCAGGATGCGTTTGAGATGTCTGAAATTTGATGCAAGATAATCATTCGAAACGTGGAAATCAATTCAAACTACATGGTCCCTCCTGGAACCAGGATCGGTCATGTTCATCTGAAAGTTGCTGATCTCGATAGAGCATTAACCTTTTATCGTGACCTGCTTGGTTTTACTGTTACTCAATATTACGGTGATAGTGCCGTGTTCCTTTCTGCAGGTGGGTACCATCATCACATTGGTCTTAATACATGGTACAGTAAAAATGCTCAACCTGCACCTGCACACGCGGCAGGTCTTTTTCATACAGCTATTTTGTATGAAAACAGGCATGAACTTGCTGCAGTATTGAAAAGATTGATCGATGCAAAATATCCATTGACTGGAGCTTCGGATCATGGAGTTTCTGAAGCATTATATCTGAATGATCCTGATCAAAATGGAGTGGAGTTGTATTGGGACAAACCAAAGGAACAATGGCCAAGAGATAATAAAGGAGGATTGATGATGGTAACAGAGCCTCTCGACTTGCAGTCGTTGCTGGCACAGAGTGAGTAACATTTGCAGATTTGAAAATTTGAAGATCTGAAGATTTATTAGATCGGTCAGTCATATAATTGTTGAAAGAGAAAGAGGGAGAGAGATGCGAGTGTAATTAAACTCTTATTATTTTTCTGAAGTAGCCTGCCGGAAATATATTTTCATCAATTTCTTTTTTAAATATTCCAAACACAGTAGATCCGCTACCACTCATAGAGGCATAGAGTGCCCCGGCATCATATAAGGTTTGTTTGATTTTTTTTATAGATGGATGTAGTTCAAAGATTACTTCTTCAAAATCATTCACCAATGTGTTTTTCCATTCTGAAATTGGTCGTATAATCGCTTCTCGTAAATTAATGGACGATGATTTTGGTTTTATTTTTGAAAAAGCTGTGGCAGTGCTTACTGCAATTCCAGGATTCACAACAAATATTTTGTATTCGGAAAGGTCAAAGGATATTGTCTCGAGGAATTCACCTCTGCCGGTAGCGATGCATGCTTTGTTGATAATGAAAAAAGGCACATCACTTCCCAATTGCAAAGCATAATCAAGAAGTTTATCTTTGGAAATTTTCAGATTGAATTTTTCATTCAGCATTTTTAGGGTGAATGCAGCGTCTGCGCTGCCACCACCTAATCCTCCGCCAGAAGGAATTGCTTTATGTAAATGTATTTCGAGATTAGGAATGGAGGGATGGTCCTGCATCAACAATTCTGCAGCACGATACACCAGGTTTCTTGTTGGGTCATCTACAACACTTAATCCTGATTGATGCAATTGAATTTTTTGTGCGCCGTCGAGAGTCACGATTTCAAGTGCATCTTTTAAAGCGATTGGATAAAAAAGGGTTTCGATATCATGGAAACCATCGTCCCTTTTTCTGACAATGTAAAGGCCCAGGTTAATTTTTGCATTTGGAAATGTAACCATGTTCCCGGGCAGTATTTAATGTGTGGGAATTGAGCTTGAATTATTTCTTCTTCCTGGCGTTGATCTCATCTCTTATTGCAATCGCTCGCAGGTAATCTTCCTGTTCAAGTACGTCATTCAATAAAGTATTCAAATCTTCGAGAGACATTGATTTCAAATCTTCTTTTCCTGAATCTTCCTGAACTGTAACCGGCGTTTTTTTCTTTTTGGTAGAAGTGGCAGAATCTTCCATCAGTATACCTGCATTTTCCAGGATGTTCTCGTATGTATAAATGGGACATCCAAAACGAACAGCAAGGGCAAGTGCATCTGAGGTGCGGGAATCTATCTCAACAGTGTCATTATCGGATGAACATACAAGACGCGAATAAAAAATTCCCTCCTGCAGATCACTGATCACGATTTCATGCAGTTCAATGTTGAAGGCATTCATGAAATTTTTCATCAGGTCATGGGTCAGCGGACGGCTGGGCTGCATTTTTTCCAGGGCAACAGCTATGGCCTGCGCTTCAAATCCTCCGATAACAATGGGTAAACGCCTTAATCCATTCACCTCTCCAAGCACCACCGCATAGGAATGTGTCTGAGTTATGCTATGCGACAATGCGACTATTTCCAGTTCTATTTTTTTCATACCCTGCTTTCGTAGGAAGGCTCAAATTTAAGGTGTTAGGAAAAAGAATAAAAATCCGGTAATTACCACGTAAAATGCACATTTAAGCACCACGCAGTTTTTTAATTGATTCTGTCAGTTTGGGAACAATTTCGAAAGCATCACCCACAATACCATAATCTGCAGCTTTGAAAAATGGCGCTTCCGGATCTTTATTGATCACCACAATTACCTTGCTCCTGTTCACACCAGCCAAATGTTGAATGGCTCCTGAAATACCTATCGCAATGTACAGGTTTGGCGCGATAGCAATACCCGTTTGACCCACGTGTTCATTATGTGGTCTCCAGTGTGCATCTGCAACCGGACGACTGCAGGCAAGTGCAGCATGTAATGTTTTCGCCAGGTCTTCAACCATCCCCCAATTTTCGGGCCCCTTCATTCCTCGTCCTGCACTAACCACAACTTCAGCTTCAGTTAATGGTACTTCACCACTCGCTTTGGTGCGGTTGACAATTTTCAGTTTTGTAGCAGGAACATCCGCATTAAACGCAACAACTTCTGCAGAACCTTCAGTCAATTGAACACGAAATGCATTCTGATTCAGTGCAATGATCTTGACATCTGTTGTGATCGATATGTTCGCGAATGCTTTACCTGAAAAAACTGATTTCTTTACAACAAATCCCGAAGAAGTTTCTGGTAAAGCAACTGCACCTGCAACAAGCCCTGCCTTCATTCTCACCGCAACGCGGGGAGCAACTGCTTTACCATCCATGTTATTTGAAAACACAAGCACTTTTGCTCCGGTGGAGGACGCCACCTGCGCAATAACGTTGGCGTATACCTGTGCATCCAATTCATTCAGGGAATCATGCTGCACATGATGAATTTTTTTTACTCCGTATTTACCCAGGGCTGGAAGATCTTCGGTCACTTTTCCGAGCACAACACCTTCTGATGCCACACCAAGTTTTTCCGCAATTTTTGTAGCATAGGAAATGGCTTCAAGTGAAGCTTTTTTTA
>CAZCKF010000438.1:0-3224 GCA_964499155.1 uncultured Chitinophagaceae bacterium | reverse complement strand
GCCCACATACCTCAAAAAAGGCGATACGATCGGCATTACTTCGCCAGCCGGTTAGACGACCGCAGAAGAGATCAGTGCCGCAGAACGCATCATGCGCGGATGGGGATTTAATATAAAACACGGCAATACGATCGGAAAGCGCGACTTCACTTTTGGCGGCACCGATGACGAGAGAGCTGCAGATTTTCAGCAAATGCTGGATGATCCATCCATTAAAGCCATCATGTGCGCGCGTGGTGGATATGGCGTGGTACGGATTATCGACAGATTGAAATTTGACAAATTTGTTAAAGCGCCAAAATGGATCATCGGCTTCAGCGACATCACGGTGATCCATGCACACCTGTACAGGAAGTATGGCATTCATTCGATTCATTCCAAAATGTGCAATAGTTTCCCGGACGATCTCTTTACTTCAGACGATGTAATGAAAGGAACGATTGATTCGATCCGGAAAATTCTTGTCGGCGAAAAAATGGAATACACTGCACCATCCAATTTAAATAATAAGCAGGGAAGCGGTTCCGGTCCGATCGTCGGAGGAAATCTGAAACTGATCGAAACACTCGCAGGCACTCCATCAGATCTGAACACAACCGGTAAAATTCTTTTGGTTGAAGACACCGGCGAATACATGTACAACATCGATCGCATGTTCTGGAACCTGAAACGATCAAACAAACTTGCAGGATTGAAGGGATTGATCATTGGTGGGTTCAAAGTGAAAATTGATCCCGGTTCCGATGATTTCGGCAGAAGTATTTATGATGTGGTGACTGAGAAAGTTAAGAATTATAATTTCCCGGTGTGTTTTGATTTTCCGGTGGGGCACATAAGGAATAATTATGCAATCCGACATGGAGCAATCCATTCTTTTTTGGTTGATAGTAATGGAGCAGAATTAAGATCTAAAACTTAAGTATTGATAAAACAAATTAGAATACTATTCATTTGCCTTATTTTTTCCGTAGGAACGTTTTTTTTGCATAGTTGTATTAAACCTTCCGAAAGGAAATTCTTTAATGAAATGCAGCATTTGTATTCTAACATTAAAATCGACAGTTCCTCATATTTTATAAAGAATTTTGGTTTAGCCAGTATGTCTCAAAGAATTGACGATAAATTTTACTGGAAATTAAGCTGTGATAAAGGATCTTTTTTTTACCTGGCTGGCTATTTGCGTCTACTTAATGATTCTATTGTTCTTTTACCGTTGGAGACGAAAAAAATATCGTCAGAAATTAATGAAATAAAATTATTTGATTTTTCTGCAAAAGTAGAAACCGGCTGGTCAGTTCTATTCGAACAGGAAGGAAATATGTTGTATGGGGACTCTATTAGATTCTTGGGATTTAACGAACGTGGCGGAGATTCGATTTATTCATTTGAAATGCGTCCATTTTATTATTATAAAAAGCCAAATAGTAAATCTTATTTCGACTATTGGTTCAAAATAAATACTTCAATCAAGAAAGGAATTTTGGATATTACCGCTTTTGAAAGTTACACTTCTGACACGCTTTTCTACTGCTCTTTGATACCTAAAGTCACATTCCTTGACAAACGGGAAGGGAAATTAAGATTATAGAAAATGTAGTCAAGAGTGATAGAATCCGCAGTACAATATAGCCTCAAAATAAAAGTATCCGAATGATTAAAATTCCACCATATTTAAAAAGAGATGACACGATTTCGCTGGTTTGTCCAGCGGGATTCATGTCCCAAGACAGAGTGCAAACCTGCATTAACACCCTTCAGCAATGGGGATATAAAATAAAATTGGGAGCAACAGTTGGAGGAACTTCAGATAATTATTTTTCAGGCAATGAAACAGACAGGCTGAATGATTTTCAAGAGCAACTCGATGACCCGGATGTAAAAGCAATTTTGTGTGCGCGCGGCGGATATGGAACGACACATTTAATCGATAAACTTGACTTTAAAAAATTCAGGAAGCATCCAAAATGGATCATTGGATTTTCAGACGTCACGGTATTGCATTGCCACCTTTACAACAATTATAATTTTGCAAGCCTGCATGCGCCGATGGCTGCAGCATTTATTGATGACCCGGAAAATGAATACATACTGTCTCTTCGCAAAGTATTGGAAGGAAAGAAAATGAAATACCAGCTTGCTCCCCATGAAATGAATCGACGTGGAGAAGCCATTGGTGAACTTGTTGGCGGCAATCTTGCTCTGCTTGCACATTTAATCGGAACCGATTCCGATATAAAAACAAAAGGTCGAATTCTCTTCATCGAAGACACCGGCGAATATTTATACAATGTCGAGCGGATGTTGTACCAGATGAAACGTGCAGGAAAACTTTCAAAACTTGCAGGATTAATTGTCGGTGGTTTCAGTGATTTGAAGGACACTGACCGGCCGTTTGGAAAAAATATTTTTGAACTGATTCGTGATGTTGTTTCAGAATATGATTATCCGGTTTGTTTCGGATTCCCGGTAAGTCATGAGAAAGAAAATTTTGCGTTGAAGGTTGGAGTTGGGGTGAAGTTGAAGGTGGGGAAGGCGAAGGTTTTGTTGGAGGAATAGTGAAAGATTCAAGACTCAAGATTCGAGATTCAAGATTCAAGTGAAGTGAAAAAGTTTTAAATCTACAATGTCGACGTAGCTGATTGAATTGGGAATGTTCAATTTTCGATTTTCAATGCTCGATGTTCATGTTAAGAGGCGGTCGTATTCCATAGGATAACCTCGAAGTGTTTTGGACCTTGGGCCTTCATATCGTGAATCTTGCTTCAGCCTCGCCCCGGAGGGGCCGGCTGTTTGTAGAACAGCGGGATATCATGGCAATCAACGCCCCAGAGGGGCCGCCCTAATTTCATTTTTTGTTTTTATTATACGATGCACGCCATTTTTCAAGATCAGATTTTGAAAATTCAAACTTCCCAAAATATGTACCATCACCTGAACCTTCGATACCTGTATTTTCTTCCATGAAGGAAATTGCTGCCGGTGGCCCGATGTATATCGTGTCATTCGGATGTGCACTGGCCGCAGAATCAAGAGACTTGAAATGCCGTTTAAATTCTTTCGATAAAGGCGATTGATTGCAACTAACTATAAGTAAAACAGCAAAGAAAAGTCTTAAAATATTTTTCATTTTTAAATTCTAACTATAAAAATGATATCTGCTCATCTCTCTGTGAAATCCTAGCTTAATCCAAAAAATCCGTGTTTATTTAATTTCTGAGTAAGGA
>CAZCKF010000437.1:0-3242 GCA_964499155.1 uncultured Chitinophagaceae bacterium | reverse complement strand
TGATGACCGGCGTGGCTATCATCTCCTCCTGCACAATTATAGGAGATCGTTATAACATCCGCATGAGAAATCCAGGCTTCACCGTGATGTCTTATGAGTTAGCACGCCCTGTTGTTTTTCAGGAAGGGTAATAGTAAATACAGCTCCGGCATTTGGCGTGCCATCAGCCGTTATGGAGCCATTGTGCCGTTCTGCTATTTTCTTCGAGAGTGACAAACCAAGGCCGGTGCCATCGTATTTGTGCTTCGGATTCAGCCGGGTAAATGTGTTAAATATCTTTGTGCTGTGCGCAGGGTCGAAACCAATACCATTGTCCCGAACCGTAATTTTCCAGGTCGACTCCCCTTCAATAAAAAAAGGATCGGCGCTAATTTCGATTACCGGGCTTATTTCTTCCCTGGAGAACTTAAGAGAGTTGTTGATCATTAAAAATCCAAAGAGTTATCTTAAGTTAAATGCTTTCAGGCGTTTATTGTGCGCCATTAGATAGTGGCCGTTTTGGCCGTTTGATCAGCCTTTCCAAAAATTCAATCGGCTCCACGAAATGAGGGTTTTTATGGATCCTGCCATGCATGATCACATGTGAGTGTGTTGCCAGGATATCTGCTATTGCACTCCCGCTAAACCTGTTAATATCATAGCTGCAAAGAATCGTACATTCATGTTTTGGAGTCAAAGTATTGATACGGGCTTCATACTCTATTAACTCATCTGTTCCCGGGAGATTCTTTAAAGCCCATTCCATATCACCACACCCCCGGAATATGCCATACGGCCCCTTGTCGGCATCATTTAATGCCTGTTCGATGATAGTTATCATTTTTTCTGCGGCGAAAGCACCCCCATTGAGGTAGGTATCTTCGGTAGCAACAACTTTTAATTGCTTTTTCATTAGCGCCTGCTGCAACGGGATACCTGCGTTCTGTAATCTTGTACAATGGTCTTTGTGTGAGTTGCTTTCCAGTATCGTCAGGACTTCTTCATTGTTATCTAAGCCCTCTTTTATCCAGGGTAGCAATGTCTCATATTGCTCTTCCTTCGAATCGAAAAATGCGCAGATATGAAGTGGACCTGTCAGGGTTTCTCCGCACAAAGTGACGGACTGCTGCTTTTTCATCCTTTTTGGTAGTTTAATGATCAGTCAAAATATCCAAACAACACCTTTAAGCTTACTTATTCAGGCGCAGAATGCGAATCCAGCCTGCAAAGTTCTGCTATCTTTTTATCCAGCGCGGGATTGTCTGCGTCTTTTTCTGAAAGCGATTCTGATTTAAAATAAAGCGGATTCAAATAAGACAGTGTTTCGTTGATAAAAAGCGCAGGATGGGTTAACAGGCCATTACGCATTGCTTTCCCGGGCAGGGTGTCGTAGTGATACTGGCAGATGCCATGTAACTCTTTTCGACGGTGAAACAGCGCTTCAAGCCTGCATTCATAGTCCACCAGCTTCTCAAAATTTTTCTCTGATCCAAGTTCCCATGTCATATCCCCGGAAGCCCATAGGCCCTTGTATCCATCTTTTAATGCAACGTCTAAGGTCTCTTCCAGTTTTTGTAACATCGCCTCTATATCAAAATCATCTCCTTCGGATGTTGTTTCAGAAGAAAATATAATGCGGGTATCGGCAATCTCCGCAGCCACATCCATCCCCGTAGCCGCAAGGCAAGACCTCATTCCCGCAACCATTGCGGGGCTATTGAGATATAAACAACGGTACCCATCTGCGATCATTTGATTCATAACAGATGCCAGTGCGGGCAATTTATGTGAAGGAGCCCCCGAATAAATAAGGCATTGGTGCCGTGAATTGGATTTCATTGATAATAAAGGTATAATTAAATATAATATACGTGGGGAATGAAAAGTTAATTACCGGATCAGAAAGATACTGGAAGTAAGCGGCCAAATGACTGTTTTACAATAACATCCGCCTTTAGGAATGAACCTGCTTATACAACCGTGAAAATTCCTGGTTCAACCTGCGCGATCAAAACGTTTGGATCACAGGCAGGAGCAGGGTTGAGTCTCTCCTGTTAGATCCTGATGCAGCCGAAAAGTCATGAGATCTGTTATTATTGGAATGATACCGGTATTTATCCCCTATATATAAGTTAAATCCTTCATATAAGGAAATGTCAGTACATTTATTGATTGCTAATATCATATGATGACATATATCGATCTGAATACCGTTAACGAAGATCATCTTAAGGGCGTGTGGGAAGTAAAAAACAGGTTCATAAATAACAACAATGCAGACAATCCCTTTGTTGATATCAGAGTGCTTGAAATAGATACCGGAGATTACCGTTCCGTTAATGGGAAAGAAAGGCGCGGTAAATGGCAAATGGTACGTGAACACCAGATTATATACAATCCTCAGATAAAGTTTTATATTGAGCAACAACCGGTGGGTAATGCGATTATCACCCGGTTGCAAAGCGAAACAGATATCAATGGTAACACCTTTAAACTGACTCTTTATTTTTCAAACGGACTTGAGTTAGTGCTTCAGAAAACTGCGATGTAAAAATGGACAATGTAAAGTTAGATTTTGAACAGGCGAAGGCAAAGCACCTCATGTTCAAATCAAAGTTGCGATCAATCTTATATGGGGCTCATATTGACGAAGCTCCTGTATTATCCCATTTTGAATGTGCCGTGGGCAAATGGATTTATGACCATGCTTTAAAACAATATGGCCACATCCAGGAGGTAAATGAATTAGAAAAGGTCCATGAGAATATTCACACTGCGGCAAGAGACCTGGTGGCACTATATAAAGAAGGAAAGGTCGAGGAAGCCATATTAGGGCTTAGCAAGGTTGAGCAAATTGCTGATCGATTGATCCGGTTGCTCGATATTGTAAAGGAAAAGGTAGAGGAATCAGGAACTCATGATAGCTTCTCCGGTGAGTACCAATCCAGGGAAGTTAGCATGCAGGAACTTATTGACCTTACCAGGGCGAATGAAGAATTAGATCGCATCATCAAGCAACAATCTGCAGAGATAATAAAGCATCGCAATCTCTTATATGAATCTCTGATGCAGTTGCCTGCAAATGTCACGATCATGCGGGGCCCTGACCATGTCATAGAATTCATGAACGACACTGCAAGGAATGCTAATAAAAAGCCAAACGTGATAGGAAAACCAGTAAGAGTAGCCTATCCGGAAGTGGAAGGACAGGGATATTTTGAATTGCTGTATCAGGTTTATGCAACTGGTGAGAATTTCGTTGG
>CAZCKF010000436.1:0-3246 GCA_964499155.1 uncultured Chitinophagaceae bacterium | reverse complement strand
TGAAGTAGAAGCTTACCTGGCGAAAAATAATGTGAAAGCACAAAAAGTGGGGAAAGGAACTTTTGTAGAAATCAGACAACAAGGTTCAGGTCCATTGATCGATTCAGGAAAATATGTAACCGTAGACTATACAGGAAGAACTTTTGGAGGAACTACGTTTGATTCAAATGTAATTGACTCTTTTCAGCACGTCGAACCGCTTGGTTTTGTTGTAAACCAGAGCAGCATGATCGCCGGATTTCATGAAGGTGTAAAAGCTTTATCCAAAGGTGCAGATGCGGTTTTATATATTCCATCCATGCTTGGTTACGGACCGATGCCGAGATCACCATTGATCAAACCTTATGAGCATTTAATTTTCGAATTGAAAGTAACTGACGTGCTTGACAAAGCACCACCTGAGTCTCCGGGACAATTACGGCAATAAATTTGCAGTATAGATATTAAGAACAATCATCAAAGTTCTAATACCGGGTTTTAGCGACAGAATGGCTCCGTTTTTAGTCCAAAAGTCCTTGATATCGTCCCTGTGAATTCTAAAACAAATCCCGTAAGGCCCTGTACTGCTGCTTAGCCGTCATACAGAATGTACCTTGTGAACTGGCTAATGGTTGGACCATTTGCATTAAGACTTTCAGCTGTAGGACTATTGTCTTGATGTGGCCGAAAAGGGCAATCTGTTAAGGTTGCTTTTTTTATTAGCGCTAATTGGCGCTAATTAATGCTAATTAACGCTAATTATTTTCACGAAAGAAACTCTGGTTTCTTCACAAAATCCCCTGATCATAATTTTAATTTCATAGATACTCAAAATTCTAATCGTGCGCGGAAAATTTTCAAATCTTCAAATCTTCAAACTTTATTCATCTCCGCCACCAGCCTCACCACCTGCTTAGCCTCTTTCACATCATGTACTCTTAAAATATTGGCGCCCTTGTATAAACCAATTGCGTGCAGAGCTGATGTTCCATATAAAGATTCCGCTGGTGTAGTGCCAAGTGTTTTCCAGATCATCGATTTACGGGAAATGCCAAGAAGGAGAGGAGCCTCAAGCATTTTAAATACTTCAAGTTTGTTGATCAGTTGAAAATTGTGTTCAATTGTTTTCGCAAATCCAAAGCCGGGATCTATAATAATATCATTGATACCACGACGTTGCAGTTCATTTTTTTTTGCAATTAAAAAATCAAGCACTTCGGTCACTACATTTTCATACACAGCCTGCTCTTTCATAGTTGCAGGTGTTCCTTTCATGTGCATCAGCACGTAAGGTGTTTTGTAATGGGCAACAACATCAATAATGGATGGATCAATCGAACCTGCACTGATGTCGTTGACGATGGAAGCACCAGCCTCTATTGCTTGTTTTGCAACCAAGCCATAGTATGTATCAATTGAAATGATCGCTTCCGGAAATGAAGAATGGATTGATTCAATCGCTACTGTGACTCTTGCTAATTCTTCATCTGCTGAAATTGCAACACTTCCCGGTCTTGTACTCTGTCCTCCGATATCCAGAATGTCGGCACCATCACTGAGCATTTGTTCTGCAGCCTTTAAAACATCATTTTTTTGAATCCTGCTGCCGGCATAAAAAGAATCAGGTGTAATGTTTATAATGCCCATTACAAGCGGTTTATCCACAACTATGAGCCTGCCTTTACAGTTTATTGAATACATTGCCCCCGTTCTTTACTTTTGAAGCTAAGATAAAACCAGGCATTGATCATGCCATGTACATTATGAATACTACACTCTCGCAATATGATAATGTGGTTGGGGCCTGTAAGGAGATATTTATTAAAAAAACGGTTGACTATGGAACTGCGTGGCGCGTATTGCGTCCCATATCAATCATTGACCAAATCTATATTAAAGCACAGAGAATACGTACCATCCAGGAGAAGAGAGAACAAAAGGTGAAGGATGATATTTCGGGTGAATTTAAGGGCATAATAAATTATGCGATCATTGGTTTAATTCAACTTCAACTTCCGAGCGATACCGCGGAAGAATTAAATGCAGAAGAAGTAAATGTTTTATTTGACAACAATTCTGCAATCGCCAAAAATGTAATGCTCGATAAAAATCACGACTATGGTGAAGCATGGCGAAACATGAGCGAGGAAAGTTTTGTCGATCTCATTTTAATGAAGCTTCAACGCATCAGGCAAATTTTGACCAACCAGGGTAAAACACTGATCAGTGAAGGCATTGATGCCAATTACGTCGATATTATCAATTATGCAGTGTTTGCACTCATCCTGAGAGAAGAATCAGTTACAACATAAATCCAGCATGAAATATTCAGTAAACGCGGTTCGAAGTTTAGTTGGAGCGCTATTTATTTTTTCCGGATTGATAAAGGCAAATGATCCTCTTGGTCTTAGTTATAAAATGCAGGAATTCTTTGAAGTATGGAATGAATCTCTCGGCACTACTTTTTTTTCTGCATTTAATTCAGTTTCACTGACCATTTCAATTGTAGTCATTACACTTGAAGTAATTGCTGGAGTTGCATTACTTCTCGGGTGGAAAATGAAACCTGTTTCCTGGGGATTGTTATTATTAACCCTGTTTTTTACTTTTCTTACCGGCTATGCATATTATTCTGACAAATTCCAGAATTGCGGATGTTTTGGAGATTGTCTTCCCATGACACCGGTTATTTCCTTTCTAAAAGATATTATACTCACTGCGCTCATTCTTTTTCTGCTGCGATACAGGAGAATTATTAAACAAGCAACATCTGACCGCAATGCAAAGATCATTTTGATCACTACGGGTTTACTAACCCTTGCATTGCAATGGTATGTTTTAAAATATATGCCACTAATAGATTGCTTACCATTTAAAAAGGGAAACAATATTTCCCGTCAAATGGAAATTCCCGCCGATGCAGTACCCGATGTTTATGAAATCAGTTTCGTCTATTCGAAAGATGGAAAATCACATGAATTTTCGATTGATAATTTACCGGCCGATATTTCCACTTACAAATTCGTTGAGCAGAAACGAAAACTTATAAAAAAAGGAAAAAACAACGAACCACCAATCAAAGGATTTTCATTACGTGGTGTTACAGGCGCAGATTCAACACAGGCCGTTCTAAGTCTTCCAAAAGCATTCCTGATTTTTGCGGATCCCGGAGGTGGTAATTACGCGCAGGAGTTTGCAGCTCTTTCAAAAATTACACATGGCCAGGGAACTTTTATCGCTTCAACCCAACCAGATAAAATGAGGTCA
>CAZCKF010000435.1:0-3269 GCA_964499155.1 uncultured Chitinophagaceae bacterium | reverse complement strand
GGTATTACCTGGATGAGCAATACCTTGATGATGTAACCTATTCACAGTCGGAATATCGCGAGTGGAAGCGTGTTCATGACGGTATCGCTGTAGATAATAGAAACCGTAAGATCAAGCAGAATCGCCGTGTAGCCGATCGTGATACATCTGGTGACCGCAGACATGATGATAATGACGACGACGACGATGATGACGATAATTACAAGAAGGATAAAAAGGTTAAAAAAGACAAGAAAGTAAAGCAGAATAACGGACGCGGTAGTCAGAAAGACTGGAAAACAAGTGGCAGATCAAATAATGGTCGCGGAAGTCAAAAAGGCTGGAAAAGCTAGAACAATTTTTGATTTTGGATTTTTGATTTTGGATTTGCGAAGACACTGGTTATTTTAAACATGACTCAAGGTCTCGAAGAGAATAAATTAGCATCTCCGTGGAATCCGTCTAAATCCTTTAAATCCGTGTTTAAATATTTGGCACCTGCCGGATAGGTTGTCAATACCAATGAACGCTTACAAAAGCGTTCATTTCGTTTTTTAAGCATGCCTGTTTTAATAACCCAGGATCTTCAGCATACTTTGCGCGGTTTGTTGTTTTGCGTAAAGCCAGTCGACGAGTTTGCCATTCTTATCATAACCCATGATCACATGTTTGGGTGAGGGAATAAGGCAATGTTTGATACCACCATAACCGCTGATCTGGTCCTGGTATGCTCCTGTGTGAAAAAATCCGACATAGAGTGGTTCACCTCCATTTGTTTTTGGAAGGAAAACCTCGTTGATATGTTCTTCTGAATCGTAATAATCGTGGCTGTCACAGGTGAGTCCTCCAAGGACCACACGCTGATAATCTTCTTCCCACTTATTGATCGGCAGCATCAAAAATCTTTCACCAATTCCCCATGTATCAGGAAGTGTTGTAATGAATGAAGAATCGATCATGTACCAGATCTCTCTCTCGTTCTGCACCTTTTCACCAATCACACTGTAAATATGTGCCATGCTTTCTCCCACTGTGTAGCTTCCAAACTCTGTAAAAATATTTGGCATTGGCACCTTTAAACGCTTGCAGGTTGTTTTGATGTTGCCCACGATTTCATTGATCATGAACTGGTAATCGTATTCAAACCCGAGCGAATGCTTGATAGGAAAACCGCCTCCGATATTTATACTGTCGAGTTCAGGACAAATTTTCTTTAACTGACAATACAGGTTAATGATCTTGTTCAATTCACTCCAGTAGTAAATGTCATCTTTAATTCCTCTAAAATATCTTTCGCACGTATTCCCAGTCGTGAAGTATAAAATGGAAATGTTGGTTCCTCTTCAGCAGCAACGCGAATACCCAACTTAAATGGAACCTTTACCGTTTTTGCATATTCACGCAATTCATCTTTGTTGTCAAGAACCGGGATCACATTGGTGAATCCGGAATTCAGTAAACCCGCAATTCGTCTTGTATATCCTTTCTGCTTGTAACCATTGCAGATAATATGAATATCCTTGGTGATCTTTTTTTTCTGGTAAAGTTTTTTAATTATATCGATATCATAAGCATAAGAAGTTTCAAGATGTATCTCATGCTTCAGCGCTTCTTCCACCACAAATGAGAAATGCGAACTTTTAGTACAATAACAATAAAAATATTTGCCCTTTTTTTATTTGCATGCCAATCTTTGGGAGAAAACTGAGTTTTAAGGGTGTTCCGTATTTATCGATGAGTGCTTTAATATCAACACCATTGAATTGCAAATAATTGTCTTTTACCTCAAATCCTTCCTGTGGAAAATTGAATGTCTGTTTTACAAGTTCACTGTAAGTATTGTTCATCAGATCAACCGTGGGTGCGTGAAAAATAATATGTCAAAGCAAATGTAATTGTTAGACACTTATAACTTTCATCCTGCCTTAACTGCGACAGGTTAGTACATAAAAAAACCGTGTCTTTCGACACGGCCAATACCGGGAGTCAACCGGCATATAGATTACACAAAGCAAAACTATTTCACCTGTGCAATGAGGGCTGCAAAGCTCTCAGGGTTATTCATCGCAAGATCAGCAAGAACTTTCCTGTCGAGCGTGATTCCCTTTTCATTCAATTTGTGAATGAATTGAGAGTATGTCATTCCTTCTGCACGAACGGCTGCATTGATCCTTGCGATCCACAGCTGGCGATAAGATCTTTTTTTAAGTTTACGACCCACAAACATGTAGGTCATTCCTTTCTCAACAACATTCTTGGCAACGGTATAAACGTTTTTACGCTTGCCGTAAAATCCTTTTGCTTGTTTGAGAATTCTTTTTCTGCGTGCTTTTGATGCGACCGCATTTACTGAACGAGGCATATGAGAGAATTTTTGAGTTTAGATTTTTGATTTTGGATTGGGCGCTTGTTACTAGCTAACAACTTTATTTAAGTCGCAACAATCTTTGTACAAAATCAAGGTTTGCTTTGCTGACTGTTCCATCCTTCCTGAGGCTGCGTTTGCGCTTCTTTGATTTCTTCGTCAGGATGTGACGTTTGAAGGATTTCTGGTGCGTGATCTTCCCAGTGCCTGTTACTTTGAACCTTTTTTTGGCACTTGAATTCGTTTTTACTTTGGGCATTTTACATGCTGTTAATGTTCCACCCTTGAGGCGTTCCCGCACAGGCGAGATCCTTGGTGAGCCTCTTCAGGTAATAGCTTTTCAAAAAGCGGCTGCAAAGATAAGGGATCTGGCGATAAGGTCCAAGGTCCAGGAGTTCAAGGACCAGGAAAGGACCAAGCTTAAATAAGAAAGTAAGTTTTAAGACGGAAATTCTCCCTATTTGAAGACTCTAGTTAAGAATGAGAACCCTGAATTTTTGGGATAGGGAATTTAATCGAAGAAATGCAAGGTTCTGCTTGTACCATTTAGCGTTTTTTGCTTTTCGGAGATGATTTTTTTGTGGGTTTAACTGCTTTACTGGCCGATTTCTTTGCAGGGTGCTTTTTAGGATCCTTTGATTTTACACCCGCGGGTTTCTTCAAATGTGTCTGATTATTTGAATCGAGCGCGGCAATGGTGCTTTTAGGCAGTTTTTGTTTCACCAGGTTATAGCTGGTTTGAATGAAACTTTCCCATTCATTTTTATTCAACCGTTCGGGTTCTGTAACAAGCACCCATTTAGCGCGGGCCATGTATGGAGCCGGAATCATCCCTTCTCTTGAAGAAACCTCCTCAAAATCCTCGTCAGGCACCTTAAATGCGACTTTGAATGGAGGATCAAGTGATGTAACACAGTACATTTTA
>CAZCKF010000434.1:0-3274 GCA_964499155.1 uncultured Chitinophagaceae bacterium | reverse complement strand
CATTTTTAGCAAGTCCGCTCACAACAAAACCAAATCCCATGAACACGATCAATCCGAGTAAACTCAATAACAATAGTTCAAGAAAAGTAATCCATCCGTTGACCAGGGTGAATTTAAATGCGTAATGACCCACGCCCAGTATAACAACGGCGGTGATGATCTGGAATATTACACGACTGATCGCTTCGCCAAAAAGGATATGTGATCTTTTTATTGGTGTTGCAAAAAATCTTTTTAAAACAAGTGTCTGCCGGAGATTGAAGAAAATAAATGCCACTCCGAAAACGCCTGCACTCAATAAAGAAAACCCCAACTGTCCGGGTAAAATGAAATCTATGGTGCGGTATGTTCTGCCCGGAACTTTTTCAATGGTGTTATTTATTGCAGCAACAGTGGGCAAATCTCCATGCACTGCCTTATTGTGACCTTGTATAATTCCTTCCAGTATTGAACGCAGCACCTGCAGGTTTTGAGGATTTACTGCTTCTGAACTTTTAATGCTGATCAGGTATTGTGGCGCTCGCGCAGAAGTGTCTGAATTTTTTTGAATACTCAGTATACCGGTTAATCTGCCTTTTTCCAAATCGGAATTAATTTCCGTTTCATCCTTTTCAATAATGTTAATCCCGTTTTGTTTCATTGACTGAAACAAAGCATTGGCTGTATCGCTTCCTGAGGCAAGTGCAACACGAAGATTAATTCTGTTTCCGCCACCAATAAATCCAAAGACCAGGATAAAGATTAAAGGAAATACAAGACTGAAAACAACAGCGGAGGGACTGCGAAATACAGCACGAAGACTTCCGCGCGTGATCGCAAGCATGGCGCGGGCCTGGTTATATTTTTGTGGCATTAATTTAATTAATGAAAAAAGTAAATGGAAGTCTTGCCTGGACAGAATTAGTCATCTGCTGGACGCGCATCATTTCTTTATATAATTTGAAATTCTTTTCTCCCAGATGATTTTTTATTGCAACCTCTTCTTCTTTTCTTGTATTAAACAATTGTTCAAATAAACTTTCAGGCTGAGGATACTCACGCAACCTGAAACTTGTTGTATTAGCCAGACGCGCAGCACACTGAACTGCTTCGTGCAAGCCCCCAAATTTATCTATCAATCCAATGCCACTCGCCCTGGTTCCTGTCCACACTCTTCCCTGCGCTATGCTGTCGACATAAGCAGTATCACGTTTTCTACCTTCTGCCACTCTTATTTTGAACTGGCTGTAAATTCTTTCCACTTCAGCTTGAATGTATTTTTTTTCAGTTTCTGTCAATGGCCTTGTTGGAGTTCCCATATCAGCATGAGGACCTGTTTTCACTCCGTCAAATGTGATCCCTAACTTGTTTTTGAAAAAACCCTGCATATTCGGAATCAATCCAAAAACACCAATGGATCCGGTAATGGTGGTTGGTGAAGCAAAAATGCTGTCTGCCGCACACGCAATGTAATAACCTCCCGATGCTGCCACATCTCCAAAACTTACCACAACAGGTTTGTCTTTTTTGGCAAGCTGCAATTCCCGCCAGATCACTTCACTGGCGAGAGCACTTCCTCCACCTGAGTTTACCCTGAAAACAATTGCTTTAATTGATTTATCCTGCCTCGCTTTCCTGATGAGATTGCGGAAATCATAACTGCCGATCACACCACTGCCTCCCTTTCCATCAATAATATCTCCTTCCGCATAAATAAGTGCAATGCGGTCACTACCCGTTGCTGCATAATTTGCAGCTTCATAATATGTATTTATAGAAACGATCGACAATTTCCTCGATGAATCGATCTTCAACCTGCTCCTGAATTCATCTTTTACCTCATCATCATATTTCGCTGCATCAATCAGTTTGTGACGAACCGCATCATTCACATTAGTTACCGACATATTGTTTGCAAGCGCGTGCAACGTGGCGGTATCAATTTTTCTTGTCTCAGAAGTTTGCTGTAAAAAATGCGCATACAGGTCATTCATCCACACAGAAGTCTGCAGTTCATTTTCAGGAGTCATCTCCGTCGTGCGAAATGGTTCAGTAGCGCTTTTAAATTTACCGGCATAAAACACCTGCGGTTCTACATCTAATTTGTCAAGTGTTCCTTTTACGAATGCATAATCAATACTGTATCCAACCCATTCAACAAAACCTGCAGGATTAGCATAGATCTTATCTGCAACATTCGCGATATAATATGCTTTTTGAGAAATGACATCACCATATGCGATCACGAATTTTCCGCTTTTTTTAAAATCCAGAATACTGTTCCTGATCTCTTCACTTGCAGCAAAACCGTTTGGGTTCATATTAGCCAATATGTAAATACCCTTGATGTTGTTATCTGTCTTTGCATGAGCGATCAGCCTCACCACATCATATACCCCGGGAATGTCACCATCCGTACCATTGATCAAATTTCCAAGTGGAAGTTTTTGAACCTGCTCCCTGTACTGCTGTCCAAGATCAAGCATCAGAACCGAGTTATTGGCAATGGTTGGTTTGTCCTTTGTTGCAAGAGCAGAAACCCATGCAATCAGGATGAACAACAGGATCAATGAAAAAACGATCAGGTATAAAAATGAAGCAAAAAATATTTTGAGGAAATTTCTCATACCAGGCGCTTTGATTGACTGAGCCAAAAATAAAGATATTTGACCTTGAACATGAATAAAGTGTATTTACTGATTGGAAGTAATCTGGGAGATAAATGGATGCAGCTTGAAAAAGCGAGGACATTATTGAATGAACATTGCGGAACAATCACTGCAAGATCTTCCATTTATGAAACGGCAGCATGGGGAAATACCAACCAGGATTCTTTTCTTAACCAGGCATTATTGCTGGAAACCTCATATAATGCAAAACAATTGATCCGCCGGATCCTGCGGACAGAAAAAAACATGGGCCGGGTGCGTAATGAGAAATACGGACCCCGGATAATTGATATTGACATCCTGATGTTCAACGAAGAGCAGATCAATTATTCGTTTTTAACCATCCCACATCCAGAATTACCAAATCGGCGATTTGCGCTGATTCCGCTTGCTGAAATTGCTCCCGATGCAAAACATAGTTTAACGGGGAAAACCATAACAGAACTCCTTGAAGAATGCCAGGATAAATTGCCTGTAACCAAATTAAACGATGAATTATCCACACCAAAAGAATCATCGAACACCAATGAAAGCATTTAGTTTACTTTGAGCCCTTTGCAAAACCAGGAAGTTGAAACACCATTTTATAACGATTGAAGGAAATATCGGGGCAGGAAAAACAACAC
>CAZCKF010000433.1:0-3282 GCA_964499155.1 uncultured Chitinophagaceae bacterium | reverse complement strand
CCGATAAAGTTGAAGGATACGATTCCGGAGCGGACGATTTCATTGTAAAACCTTTTGAATTCCGGGAACTGCTGATGAAGGTTCGCGTTTTGTTGAAACGGACAATGCACCAAAACATGCCTGTTGGAAATATTCTTTCAGCTGCAGACCTGCAAATGAATCTTGACAGCATGGAAGTAAAAAGGAATGGTGTTTACATCAACCTGACTGCAAAAGAGTTTCAATTACTTGAATATCTTCTACGGAATAAAAACCGGCTGGTGTCCCGTGCAGACATTGCTGTAAATGTCTGGGATATCGATTTCGACACAAACACAAATGTGATTGACGTTTACATCAATTATGTACGCAACAAGGTGGATAAACCATTTGATTTTAAATTAATTCAGACACAGGTGGGCATGGGTTATATTTTAAAAGACAATTAATCAATGCCTGTACGAATACGGATCACACTACTTTTTGCATTAGTTGTTTTTTTTATACTTGGCATTGTCTGTTCTTCAATCTATTACATATCCTACACATCAAGAATTCAATCGATATTATTGCGTCTGACGAACCGCGGAATTACGACGGCAAGATTGCTTAGCCAGTCTGAAGTTTTTACCCAGCAACTGATCCAACGCATTGATTCCAGCACAACACTGACGTTAAAGGATAAAGTGGTTCAGGCATATAATTATCAAAATGAACAAATATATCGGTATAGTGATATTACGGATGACACAATTCATATTGATAAGGAGATTCTTGATGATGCTCGCGTAAGTGAGCAGGTTTATTTTACTTCGGGTGAAAAAGATGCGGTGGCCAGTCATTATACAGATGACAATAATCGAATCGTTATTGTTACAGCTGCTGAAGATGTTGAGGGGAAAAGAAATCTGAACCGGTTGATGAATATTTTGACACTATCGTTCCTTGGAGGATTGATTATCGCACTTGCAGGAGGTTATTTTTTTTCCGCAGGATTATTAAAGCCGGTCAAACAAATTGCGGGTGAAGTGGAAGCCATTTCGGCAAAGAACCTCACTCGAAGAATAAAAACAGGAACCTCAAAAGATGAATGGCACCAGCTTGCAAGTACGCTCAACGAATTGCTGAACAGATTGCAGGACAGTTTTGAAATGCAAAGACGATTTATTTCTAATGCATCACATGAACTGTCAACACCTTTAACATCTATATCAAGTCAGCTGGAGGTTACATTGCAACGGAACCGCGACGAAACTGAATACCAAAAAGTACTGCGCTCAATTTTGCAGGACGTAAAAAACTTGAACAGGTTGACCCAAACCTTGCTTGAATTCGCAAAAACTTCGGGCACTACTGGTGGCATTGAGATCACAAATGTGCGGGTTGATGAAATTGTCATGCAAATGCCGGCTGAAATGCAAAAACAAAACCCGCAGTTTTCGGTGACTGTAAATTTTGAAAAAATGCCGGATGAGGTTGATCACCTCCTTGTTCACGGGAATGAAGAATTATTGTTTACCTCAATACGTAATATTGTTTCAAACGCTTGTAAATATTCGGCTGATCACCACGCTGAAATAAAACTTCATACCGAAGGCAAATTTTTGGTAATCACAATTCGTGACCAGGGTGCGGGAATTCCACAAAGCCAAATTGAAAAAATCTATCAGCCATTTTATCGTGTAGATGAGAGCCGGGCAACTCCAGGATTTGGATTGGGACTTTCCCTGGCCCAGCGGATTATCCAATTGCATAAGGGAAGCATTTCTGTTGAGAGTGTTGTTGGCAAGGGATCCTCATTCGTAATAACCCTTCCAAGGTCTGGAACTATCTAAATTCTAATTGAATTCTAATCCATAGTCCAGAACATCTTCAGTTGCAATTCAGAAATTTGAAAAATGCATAGTGGGCGAATGAATACGATCGGTGTCATGGGATTAGTGAGCATTTGCATTACTCTTTTAGGTTTGGCTGGCTGGCTCTATTCGCAAAAAACTCAATACCAGAAAGAAAACAGGAAACTGATCTTACAGAATGATTCTGTTATGTCGGTGAACATTGCATTAAAAACTGCAATTAACAGCCCGAGGCTTGCATCTAAATCAGATCGTGAAAAGAAGAAAAAGCAATGAATTCATTCCGGATTAAAAATATTCTTGTTCCAATTGATTTCAGCGAAGCATCATTAAATGCGTTGGCCACTGCTGCTTTGATTGCCAAAAACAATAAGGCAAAATTGAATATTCTTCATGTGGAGGATATGAGTTTCGATTTTCTGGCTGATGAGAAGTCGATGCCTGCCACCGTGTCGATACATTCTTCAGAAATAATTTCTGCAATAGCCAACAGCATCCACCAACCCGGAGAAACTCCACCAGTTATTTTGCGGAAAAAGGGAGCTGTTGCACCATTAATTATACGCACTGCTATGGAAGATCAGTGCGATCTTATAGTCATGGGCACGCACGGCGCGTCTGGTACACGCGATTTTTTTATTGGTACCAATACGTATTCGGTGATGAAGTATGCAACCTGTCCCGTTTTGTCTGTACCCGTTCATAGGAAACCGGCAGCATTTGTAAATATGTTGTGGCCCATTCGGCCAGTTGCCGGTGCATCCCGGTATTGCGAAGTCATTAACCGGTTTGTATCATCCGATGTTCAGTTGAATATCCTTGGATTAAGCAACAGCATCAGTCAACAGGAGGTAAACCTGCTTGAAGAAATGACGATTCAGTTAAATGCAAAACTTGCAACACAAAAAGGTACAGCTTTGACATCGTGGTTGAGTGGCGCTCGCATCGCAGAAGAAGTGATCAGGTTTGCATCTCAGCAAAGATCCGATCTCGTTATTGTCACATCCGGCCTGGATGTATCAAACAAACCTCATTATATAGGTCCAAATGCACATCGTATTATCAGTGGTGTGCAAGCAGCCGTGCTTGTGATCCGTAAAATCCAGGTATCAGCACCTGCGTTCTGAAAGCTTCATTCCAAAATTGATTGCAGTGATTTCATTTCGCTGCATATTGACCAGCGATTCCAAGAGAGAAATGACCATTTGTGGTGTTGAAAGATTATACCGCGCATAGGAAGCCTCACTTCCAACTTTAATTGTAAACGCATGATCGATCTGGGACAAAATGCCGAACATATCCTCATCTGTGCGATCATCTCCAATGGCCATGATGAAATCATAATCATCCAGTTTTAATATTTTTTTTATCACCGAACCTTTATCAATTCCGGAATTGCGAACCTCTACAATTTTATTTCCCATGACCACTTCCAGGCCCCGGTTTA
>CAZCKF010000432.1:0-3294 GCA_964499155.1 uncultured Chitinophagaceae bacterium | reverse complement strand
TGTTTCTTATCGATCAGTTGAAATAAAATCTCATTTTGAAAATAATTTATCAGTCTTACAAACTTCAGTTGATACGATGTATTCCGGTACACGAGTGTATATTGGAAAATCTGCGATCAAAACTGCAGTAATTGTGCATGGAAGCACTTACGTGAAAATGGTGGCGATCATTTTCCTGATGGTGTTTTATGTTACGATGGTTTATGGTCCGATTGCTGCCTTTCTTGTGGAATTGTTCCCGACACGTATCAGGTATACATCCATGTCATTGCCCTATCATATTGGTAATGGTGTGTTTGGCGGACTTACTCCTTTTATTGCAACGCTGCTGACAACAATCAATCCGAATGATAAGCTTGCAGGACTTGTTTATCCAATCATTGTTGCATCGGTGTGCCTGCTGATTGGTGTTTTTTATTTAAATAATAAAATTGACCGCGACGTATCAGATTAAATATTTGAATCATGAATGCAGTAAAAAAAATACTTGGAATTGTATGGTTGATTGCAGGACCACTTACGATTTTTTTTCTTGTAAAAACTGCCATTGATGAAATCGCAGCAAAGCCAACTATGGATACAAAAATTCAATGGGGAGTGTTTGTGGTGGTGTTTATTCCTATCTCGATTGGACTGAGCATATTCGGTTACCTGGCTTTAAAAGGTGAATACGATAACTGAAGCAAGGTCCAAGATATAAGGTCCAGGATCCAAACACTCCGTAAGATGCATAAGAGAACAGTTGTTAGTCAACATGAACATTGAGCGTTGAAAATTGAACATTGAACATTTCATTGCCTTAATTATTTAATAATGTAAAATTCCTGCAATCCTTTCTTATCCTGAACTTCTTGTATTATTTTCGCAGCCCGTGCTGAAACCAACAATACAATACAACCTGATCCACAAATCAACAAGCATCCTTATGATGTTTGCGTTGATGTGGCTTACGATCAGCACTCCTTTTGTATTCAGTCATTATCAGCAAGTGCAAATGATTGAATCTTCTTCTGAAGCAGAAGAGGATATTCCTGATCCGTTTGCAAGTACTACCGAGGAAAAAACAGAAAGCAGTGTCAACACACTTTCCGAATTCCTCCATGAATTTCATCACGCATTCGCAGATGATAATGCATTGCTGAAGCACGGGAAATGTCATGAAATGGACATCTATGTTGCTTTTCACGGCGAATTGATCTCTCCTCCTCCAGAAGCTTGATATTCGAAATTCTTACGCTTATTCTTCGATTAACTGCGTGTTCCGTACACATGCAATCCTGTACATGCATCCTCATGATGTAATTGTCATTCTGAGCCAAGTATAATGCAATTGCATCAGTTGGAGTGTTGCCGAAGAATGACACGCAAACTTTAAAATAAATAAACGAAACGTGCAGCCACTGGCATGCACCTAAAAATATTATTATGGCTATTGCACACCCTAAAACCTTCCTGGACAAACTATCCCCTCGCGATGCGCTGATGTTGCTGAAAGAAGGTAACCAGCGATTTGTAAAGAATTTAAAATTCAATCGAAACCTGCTTGAACAACTTAATGCAACTGCTGATGGACAGTATCCATTCGCTGTCATATTGAGTTGCATGGACAGTCGTACCTCTGTCGAATTAATTTTCGACCAGGGACTTGGTGAGGTCTTTAGCATTCGCATTGCAGGCAATGTTGTGAATGCAGATATACTTGGAAGTATTGAATTCGCGTGCAAGGTGGTGGGATCGAAACTCATCGTTGTACTTGGACATACAAAATGTGGCGCGATCACCGGTGCATGTAAAGGCGTAGAAATGGGCAACCTCACAGGTTTGCTTGAAAAGGTAAAACCCGCTATTGAAAGATCCGGTGTGATTAATCCCGCTGATTGCAACCAGGTTGAAATCGAAGAGATCGCGCATGTAAATGTGTTGAACTCAATTGACGAATTGCTGGAAGGAAGCGCGATCATAAGACAGTTATTCAATGATGGAAAAATTGGTATGGCAGGTGGCATTTACAATGTCGACAACGGCAGTGTTGAATTCATCCAGGAAGTATTTAATGAAGAAGTGATTCCAATGACAATGTCAGTGATAGCGTAAATGTTAAACCAAAAAATTAATCAATGAAACAGGATAATATATTAAACCGTATAGGTTTTTACATGACGCCCAATGATGGGCGTTATGAAGATTTGAAGAAAGGAAGTTTATCAAAGAACATTATGAAAGACCTGACTGCAGGTCTTATAGTAGCAGCAGTTGCTATTCCATTGGCAATGGGTTTTGCCATGGCGTCAGGACTTCGTCCTGAGCAGGGGATTATTGGAGGTGCTGTTGCTGGTTTATTAGGTGCATTATTTGGCGGATCAAAATACCAGGTATATGGTCCCACTGCAGCATTCATTCCGGTGATTGCGGGTTTGATGGCAACTTATAACCACGGATTTCTTGTACTTGTATCACTTATTGCAGGTATCATGCTGTTGTTGTCTGGCATTTTTAAATTTGGAAAAATTGTTGAACGTGTACCACATTCAATCGTTGTGGGTTTTACAATTGGAATTGCAGTGGTAATTGCATTGTCACAGGTCGGTGAAATACTTGGATCGAGTCAGAAAGTGGGATATGGCATTATCGCACAGTTCAATTTTTTAGTTGAGAATATTGGACTTGCCAATCTTTACGCTGTGGGTCTTGCATTGATCACTTTCATTATCTGCAAGATGGCCTTAAAAATTTCAACATTTGTTCCTGGACCATTGATCGCTTTATTATTTGGATACATTGCAGTTAACACATTTTGGTCGGGTGCAGGACTGATTAAGATCAGTGACAAATTCGGTGGCATTCCAACGGATTTTACAAACATTACCCTTCCACTGTTGCCAGCTTCATTTACAGGCCAGGTGATATTCGATTTGTTTTATTATGCTATTGCCATTTATATCGTTGCTGCCATCGAGAGTTTGCTTTGTTCAAGAATGGCTGACCGCATGGCGAACAACAAGGGCATTCCCTTTAATCCAAACAAGGAATTGTGGGGACAGGGTATGGTGAATATTTTCACTCCACTTTTCAATGGATTTCCGCATACGGGTGCGCTGGCAAGAACTGCAGTTAACATCAGGCTGGGTGCAGTTTCTCCGCTCGCAGGAGTTGCAAAATTTGCTTTCAAATTATTGCTTGCTGCATTTCTCGCCGTTTATCTCGAACAGGTACCCATGGCATGTATCGGTGGTATTTTGATGTATGTCGCTACAGGTATGGTGAAAATGAAAGAGGTCCGCGAAGTAATGGACA
>CAZCKF010000431.1:0-3301 GCA_964499155.1 uncultured Chitinophagaceae bacterium | reverse complement strand
AATTAAATCAGTGCGAAGAAACGAAGCTAAGAAAACCGCTCATGTGTAGCAAGTTGCAGAACTCGAATTGCAAAGTCTCCGGGCGCAATTGAATCCGCATTTTATGTTTAACTCACTGAACGCAATCCAGGAGTTAATTCTTCGAGAAGAAAATGATTTGTCTCACACTTATCTCACCCGGTTTGCAAAATTGTTGCGAATGTTAGTTGAAAATGCTGACAAAACATTTGTAACCGTGGAACAGGAAATAGAATTTTTAAAATTGTATTTGTCACTGGAAAAATTGCGGATTCCAGATTTGAATTTTGAGATCACAATTAGTGATGAAATCGATATTACATCTACACTGATTCCCAACATGATTCTTCAGCCATATATCGAGAATGCAATCTGGCATGGATTATCACCAACAGCTGGATCAAAGTATTTGAGTATAAAGGTTAACAGCATTCCAAACGGAGTCCAATATGAGATCACCGATAATGGAATTGGACGTGAGAATGCAGCAGCTTTGAAAAGTCAGTACCGGAAAAATCATCGTTCCAGGGGAATGGAACTACTTGATAAGCGATTTAAGCTGATCAATACAGAATATGGGTCAGAGATACAAGTGGAAATCACTGATGTAATGAATGGCGAAAGATCACAGGGTACACAAGTAAGTATTACAGTTCCCGATAATCACACAAGAGCCATTGCCAATTCTAAAAAAACTGAACAAGCAGTTTTATAAACCCGGTTTCGATGACCAGGATCTGTTTTTTTATTTTATCAAATCTAGCCGCGTTCAACGGAGCTACCCAATTTGATTTTAAATTAATGGCGGCAAAAGCTTCAGAGCGGATTGACCAATTTTACATGTTCAAACACATTACTCCTCGAGATGGTTTGATATCTACACCCGTTCAAATCTCAAAGGATCACAAAGGATATATATGGATCCTGACAACAAATGCTTTGAGTCGTTTTGACGGAATCCGTTTAACATCTTATTCTTACCAGCCAGGGAATAAAAACAGCATTCCAATTTCATCCCTCACTTCAATGGCGTTTGATAACGAGGAGAGGATAATAATCGGGGGAGTCGAAGGCCTTGCATTGTTTGACCCAAGCAAAGAATTATTTACACGGCTTCGTCCGAAAGTTGTGGGTGGGAATTCCACTGCATTTGTGAAGTCTATTGGAAAGGATCGGTTTGGAAGAATCTGGATAGCCAATACCTCGGGACTTTCATTGTTTGACCAAAAAAACGACAGTCTTATTCATTTGTTTGGAAATCCAATGAAGGATGGAACTACCTCGTTTTTTACCATTTCTTTTGATTCAACTACAGGTAACATTTGGGGAAAAGTTAGAATTCCTAATCGTGGATCTGGAATATGGCTGTACAACGACAAAAGAAAAAAAGTGTTATTGTCGTTTCGCGGTGAAATACCTTACCTAGAAGATTCAAAATATTCAGCAGCCTCAAATATTCTTTTTGATAATTCTGATAATTCTCTTTGGATCAATTTTGCGCAGGAAGGGTATATAGAAAAAATTCATTTGGAAACTGGTAAAAAAGACCAAATCAGTTTCTATGAAGATTTCCGTGTGGGATACAACAATAAGCCAGGAATTGCGATTGGAAAAATCACATTGGACAGCGATGGTAACCTTTGGGCCAATCTTTCTTCTGGCAGCTTGATTAAATTAAATAAAAAGCAAAACGTACTGCAATACATCATTTCTGAACTAAGCGATGCATATGGCTATTGGGGTGAACGAAAAAGAAATATTTCTTTTGATCTGCCGCTTGCGATCATTGACAATTTGTGTTGGTCTGCCAGCGACCTTGGGATAAACTATTTTCAAACAAATTTTGATTTTGTACGTCATGTAAATCTTGAGAGTGATAGCAGGCAATTTTCGGAGAGCTTCAGGATGATAAAAAATGAGGATAAAACTTTTACTTTAATAACTCCATTTTTTCTAAAACAAGTTGATGAGTCGTTTCGTCTTTTAAAAAGTATAAACCTTCATTTTCCGGCTCCAAAGAGAATAGTTGGTGATTTTTTGTACATGGCAAATTTAAGCCCAGAGGTAGGATATCGCTTGCACCTTGAAACATTTAAAGAGGACACATTGGATTTTCTTTATGCACGTTCAATCATATTCGGCGCAAAAGATGATCATGGTAATACATGGCTATTAACTCCTGGATTTCTATCCGCCTATGACGATCAAATGAATCGGGTGGACTCCATCCCCTGGAGGGCCACTTTTGCACAGACATCCTGTTACATTGATACCAAAAAAAACAGGTTCTGGATATCGCTCTATGATTCTTTGCATCTGACTGAATTTAATTTGAGTACAAAAAGAATAATTAGACAATATAGAAGTAACATTAGTAATCCAGATTCTATTTGGGTTCAACCAATACGTGCAATCGAGAAAATCAATGAAGAAGAGTTAATGCTGTTCGGCATCAATGGCATTGATATTTTAAATATTGAAACAGGAAAGATTTCACATCTTGCTCTTGAAATAGGCTCGGGTGCTGAGAATTTTATGCTTGCTCGGCGTTTCCATAATGGTTTTTTGTGGATTGTTAACGAACGAGAAATCATCCGGATCAACCCGGTGACAAAGGAACACCGCAAATTAGTTTTCAACAGGCATTTCAAGTGGTTGAATGATGCAATCAATTTATCTGATATACCAATCAACGCGAACGGTGAATTTGTTTTTTTTACCACTTCGGGATTGATATTGCTAAATCCTAATGTATTTGAAAAGTATTCTTTTCCAGCACCTGCGGTTTTTTCAAAAGTTGAATTAAACAATACAGTCCTAGAGGTTGACAATGCCTCACTGGATCGTATACAAATTGCAGAAAAGAATTACAAAAGCCTGCATTTTCAATTTTCCAATCTAGACATATTTAACCAGGACAAACTGATCTATGAATTTGCCTTAATAAATGCTGGAGATACAAACTGGCAGAAAGTTACAGAACCAGGTACCTTGGCTTTTCATCAATTACCGGCAGGGAAATATGAATTGCTGCTTCGAACAATCAATCAGGATGGCTTGTCTTCTCAAGAGTTTACTTCATTTAAAATTGCTATCAAACAGCCCTTCTATAAAAGCTGGGAATTTTATGCAATTGTCCTGATTGTACTTGCCATAGGCATAGCGGTGATTGCAGCACAAAGAATTAGAACAATTAAGCGCAATCAGTCAGAAAAGATTTTACAAATTCGAAGAATGGCAGAATTAGAACTTCAAAGCCTTCGAGCACAACTAAATCCTCACT
>CAZCKF010000430.1:2044-3303 GCA_964499155.1 uncultured Chitinophagaceae bacterium | reverse complement strand
GTACATTCCCGTTGACAGGAAACTCAGATCATTGAGCTGGATATAATTCAACCCGCGCCCGGACTTAACCTGTGTACTCTTAACCATTTTACCCGCTTCATTGAAAAGCTGGACTGACACTTCTTCTTCCTTACCAGTTTCAAGCCTAAGCTCGATATGGTCAGTAAAGAAACTGTTCATTTTCTTCAGGTCATTTGTATTCGTGCTGTTGATATTAACATACAACAGTGAACTAAATCCATTATCGCCACTTTTGTTATTCAAACGCAAGCGATAAATATTTTTTCCTTTTGCAGGATTTGCATGAATGAATTCATAATCACAAACCATATCAGCATTTTTTGGATCTACAGAAGCAATCCTGGTGAAATTTCTTCCATCAGTACTGTGCTCCACATCAAAATGCATGAATTGGTCATCAGAAATAGCTTTCCATTTCAATTTAACCATGCCATCCATATAGGATGAACTGAAACTGATCAGTTTTACATCAAGGACTTCGAGAATACGAACAGTTGGCCCGAATTCAGAAGTATTATTTGCGACTGTGGCTGTTGCTGTAACAAAATCAGTTGTGGTTGAAAATGCACCAGTATAGTTTACAATGAAATGGAACATATTCATATTGTTCGTCGCAACATTACCATCAATATTGTAAGAACCAGTTCCGCCTGCAAGGTCTGAACCACTTCCTTCCACTGCCGACGCAATAAACGTTCTTCCTTCACCATAATTCAATGCACGGCCACCATGCTGGTTTAACTGGCCATCTGTAATAAAGAACTCAATAAGTGCTCCGGCAGGTGCTTTACCATAGATAGCAAACTGAGTTGTAGATAATGGCCTGACAGAATCAAGTACCGGGAAGTTTTGTGTATTGTTTGGACCCACGTCGACGTCACCATCGTCATTTACTGTTACAGCAGTTGCACCCGCTGAACCAGAAAAGTTCAGGTCAATTCCAAGACCACCATTTTCATAAATGGAGTTTCTTGAAATGATTGTATTATAACATTCCCCAGGTGCACCGGTTGTAAGTGTACTCAACACGATACCTGAACTGAAATTGTTATGAATTCTGTTTTCAAGAATAAGATTGTTTAAGTTATTTTTTGTAACAATACCCGTTTGAGTCAAAGAAGATCTGTCGATCCAGATACCCGCTTTAAAAGAAGTACCTGTATTGTTATAAACTAAATTTCTTGTTAGTGTATCACCTTCAGAACAAAGTCCGATACGCAAGCCTGCCTGTATTTGAA
>CAZCKF010000430.1:0-2034 GCA_964499155.1 uncultured Chitinophagaceae bacterium | reverse complement strand
TCTGGTAAAACCAGTTACAGTATTATTGGCAACATAGTTTGAATCAGAATTGTAACCAATATCAATACCCATTTGTTCTATATCATTGATGTAGTTGTTTACAACATTAAATCTTGCGCACTTCATCAGTGTAATAGCATCACTTACTCTGGTAATGGCTGAAATTGTTCCGTTTGTAGTAATACTCATTAAACGGTTTCCGGAAATAGTCCAGTTACGGTTACCGAGTGTAGTACTTGCAGGTCCAACACTCAGGTTGTCTGTATTACCGTTGAAGTGAATACCATAAGTACCGGAATGTGCGATATAATTATTAGTAATTGATCCTGTAAAATTATTTCCAAGAACAAGCAGTCCACCACTTTTGGTACGTCTTGCACCTGCAGGAGGTAATCCTCCAGTCGGTGTACAGGAGATGAAGCAATTTGAAATGGAAAAGTTGACATTACGCTCCGTTGGTGACCTCAGGATTGCGATATCTGAATGTCCCGATGCGGTACCACCATTTGTATGCGTATTTCCAAATCCGGAAATGGCAATTGATGCGAATCGAACATTGCTTGCATCAATTGAAAAACCGTTACCATCAATACCAGATGATACTGAAGGGAAAACGAATGTTGCAGACGGAACGATATACACATCAGGATATGCGATCGCAGATATTGCAACGTTATCAACGCCCACGTTTGTTGCGGCGATTGATCCTGTATTTGTATTCGGTTGTGTTGAACCATCAATGAAGACTGCTTCAGTAATGGTTGGTAACACAGTATTTACCTGAATTACAGCATAAGATGCACCTGCTCCGCCTTCGAAGTAATTTCCACCACCGGTTAAAATATTAAACCGGATAGTGTCTGTACCAGCGTTGCTGTTAGCATCCAGGATTGCTTGTCGCAATGTCCCGGCACCAGCGTCCGCTGTGGACGTAACAGTGTAAATTGTTGCAGAAACTTTTGTTGTGAGGACCATCATTCCACACAGCAATAGGATAACCTGCATTGTGATTTTAATCGGTTTCATACGTACGGAAATTTAGAGTTCAGAAATCAGCTTGTCCTTAGAACATCACCTTCCTGGTGAATTTTAATTGGTTCCCAACATATAGAGAAACAATTTTCACCTGGTTTGTCTGCTGCATAGGCAGCTCGATGTTGTTCATTCCCTGGTTAAGCTGTACGTTTTTCTTATTTAGTACCTGGCCATTAGCCCCATGAATGATCACGGTTGCAGCTTGCGCTGAAGCCTGGTCAGATGTAAGAATCATTTTGTTGTTGTTGTTGTTGCGCCATACATATGTCGTTCCTGAATGGGCTGTCTTGTTTGTTTCTTCAGCACCCATTGTATGGTTTGCACGGAAACTCACATCGAGTGTTGCTCGGGCTTCACAACCATTTCGTAATTCTTTTAAGGTCAAATAATATGCTCCCCATGCCCAATCAGTTGACAATACAGGGTTTTGCTCGTTTGATGTAAAACCGTTTGGTCCAACCCAACTCCATTCTAGTCCCTGGCAGCCGCCAAAAGGTGTAAGAATGTTACTGAGTAATGCATCTCCACCCAAAAGTTGAATATCACCTGCAGCATTTATGGTAAGATCAGCAGTTGCAACAGGTTTGGTACTATCGGATGTAACAGTATAAATATCTGTCCTGTATACTGGGCATCCCAGTGCCAATCGCGAAGTCATTGTGTAAACACCCGACTTGGCCACATTTACAGCAGTACTGTCGGCATTTGACCCAACGATATTACCAGTAACTGTTGTCCAGTTGAATTTGCCTACTGAAGGATCAACTGAATTAACCAGCAGGTTACCAATTGGTGAACTACATGTGAGCGTATCGCTGCGTGTAGTATAAGACATCGTGGGAGTGACAAGAGTTATGGGTCCAACAAAATCCAGCAATTCTACTTCACTGGCATCATAACCGCACTCGTCATCATCATCGTTTCCTCCGCCGTTATTATTATCATCATCGTCATCATTGCCGCAATCGTCATCATCACACTGATAACCTTCGCAAGCAT
>CAZCKF010000429.1:2453-3314 GCA_964499155.1 uncultured Chitinophagaceae bacterium | reverse complement strand
AACGTGGTTGTTGTATTTATCTGTGAAATCTTAGTTTAATCCAACTAATCCGTGTTTATTAAAATGTTCTCCTATGTATTCGTAGTTCTACGATTTTAGAGAACTGCACCAATGAGGTTATACACTGATTATGAACATCAACATATTATTATGAAAATAGAGTGATGAACGGGCTTGCAAATGCCCATTCAAATGCGTTTCTTTACGATAGAATTTCCGTAAAAATCCACGGTATCCTGTGAACACTTTTTCACACTAATCAGTGATGCCCATGAAACATACTTTCACCTTTATTGCCGGTTCATTACTTGTACTCGGCGTACACTACGACAGCATACATATTGTGGGAAGCGCATGCCTGCTTGGCTATTGTGGAATTTTTGTAATCAAAACACCAAAGAAATAGCCATGCTGATACAGATGATCATTATTTACTACTCTAGTTGCGTACTGGTTTCCCGGTCTTTATCACGCTTTGTATTCGTTCGAGTGTCTTCTTTTCGCCGCAGAGGCTGAGAAATGCTTCACGTTCGAGATCGAGCAGGTATTGTTCTGATACCATCCGTTGTTCGGTAAGATCACCCCCGCACATTACGTACGCAAGTTTTTTTGCAACCACCACATCATGATCCGTTGCATATCCTGCGCGCCACATTCCATTGATACCTGCATACAATGCACCCAGCGCTGATCTTCCCAATACTTTAATGTCTTTTCGCTGCACTGGAGCAACATATCCACTATCTGCAAATTCAACCACTGAACGTTTCGCCTCAGCAATTCTCCTGTCCTGGTTCATGATGACCTCATCAAGTCCCTTGCGATAAACGCCAAGACCAAATGCTTCGTGCGCAGATGTCG
>CAZCKF010000429.1:1392-2443 GCA_964499155.1 uncultured Chitinophagaceae bacterium | reverse complement strand
TCGCCACCTTTGCGGTTGCAATGGTGAGAAAACGATTTTTTAATGTGATGGTTTCCGGTTCATCCTCATGCATTTCATCTGATGCGCGTACAACGAATTCTTTTGTTCCGCCACCACCGGGAATTAAGCCAACACCCAGTTCAACAAGCCCGGTATAAGTTTCAGCTGCAGGACAAACCTTGTCTGCATGCAGCGTCATTTCACAACCACCACCAAGTGTCAATGCATGTGGCGCCACAACAACCGGTATTGCAGAATACCGGCAAAGCATCATTGTATTCTGAAAAATGCGAATGGCCATGTCGAGTTCATCATAATCCTGGTCGATGGCGAGCATGAAGATCATACCCACATTCGCACCCGCACTGAAATTGCCACCTTCATTTCCAATGACAAGTCCCTTATAATTTTTTTCAGCGAGATCAATTGCTTTGTTCACTCCTGCAAGCACATCTCCCCCGATCGTTCCCATTTTGGTGAACCACTGCAGGCCGAGGACTTCATCACCAAGATCATATATCCTGCTGCTTGCATTTTTCCAAACAAGTTTTTCCTGGTAATTGCTCATGATAATAAACGATTCCGCACCAGGAACAGGTGTATAACCTTTTTGCAGGTCGTAATACAACCGCTTTCCATTCTCAACTTTGAAAAAAGTTTTATTCCCTTTCGCCACCATTTCCTCCACCCATTTCGCAACGGAATATCCGGCAGCCTTCATGTCTGCCATTGTTCTTTCCACGCCAAGAAGATCCCATGATTCAAAAGCGCCAATCTCCCAGCCAAATCCAGCCATCATCGCATCATCGATCTTGTACAATTCATCTGATACTTCAGGAATGCGGTGTGATATATAAGAGAACAACCCGTAATGAAAATGCCGATAGAATTCTCCTGCCCTGTCCTTTGCACCAACAAGCATTTTGATTCGTTGCTTCAGATCGTCAACAGGTTTTGCTGCATCCACGCTCGCGAATTTTGGCTTCACGCGTGGCTTGTATTCAAATGTCTTCAGGTCGAGAGTAAAAATTTCACGCTCTCCGGTCGCGCT
>CAZCKF010000429.1:0-1382 GCA_964499155.1 uncultured Chitinophagaceae bacterium | reverse complement strand
GTCATCCACCATTTTCTGCAACCATGCAGGTACCTGGAAAATGTTTCGCGCCTCATCATCAGGCCTGTTGTCATACACACCTTTTGCCACTTTCACCAGCGTATCAATACCAACAACATCTGCAGTGCGGAATGTTGCCGATTTTGGTCTTCCGATCAATGGCCCGGTGAGTGCATCTACTTCATCAATCGTCATTCCCAGTTTTTCGATCAATTGAAAAATCGCCATCATACCGAATACACCAATGCGATTGGCGATGAATGCGGGAGTGTCTTTTGCGAGTACGGTTGTTTTACCTAAAAACAGATCACCATAATGCATGAGGAAATCGGTGACTGAAGGGTCTGTATCAGGTGTTGGAATGATCTCAAGTAATCTTAAATAACGCGGCGGGTTGAAAAAGTGTGTACCGCAGAAATGTTTCCTGAAATCTTCACTGCGACCTTCCGACAACATTTTGATTGGAATACCAGAAGTATTTGAAGTTATCAGTGATCCTGGTTTGCGGAACTGTTCAACCTTTTCGTAAATGATCTTTTTAATATCGAGTCTTTCCACCACCACTTCGATGATCCAGTCGCAGGATGCAATATCCTTCATGTCATCATCGAAATTACCAGTGGTGATCTTCTTCACAACATCCTTATGAAAAACAGGTGAAGGATTGCTTTTGATCGCAGCCTGCAATGAATCATTAACAATTTTATTTCTCGCGTTCTTGTCTTTGCTTTCTGCAGCTTCTTTCGCAACCATATCAAGCAACAGCACCTGCACGCCAATTCCTGCAAAATGGCAGGCGATCCTCGAACCCATTACGCCACTTCCGAGTACTGCAACCTTCCTGATGACTCTTTTCATAAAAGGAGATAGTTAGTTAAACAACTAATTATAAAGATAGGGCTCAATTTTGGATTTTTCAGTTTGCCCGCCCGGATGACTCCAGTCGGACGGGGATTTTAGATCTCTTTTAGGTCGAATATTCCATTCAGAGTTGAAGCAGGTTTGCATATTGAAGTTTAATAACAATGTGTAATTCCTGAGTGTAATTTTAAGTTTAATTTCCGGGACCGTGCTGGAAACACTTCTACCTCAGAGTGAACTTCTAAAAAAATATGTCCGGTATTTTTACCGGTATACAAATGAAGATCAGGGTTTCAACCGTGACCTGATCATTTTTCCGAATGTCGGATCTGCTATTGCGTTGCATAAAAACACGGAGTTCATTTCGCAGAACGAACAGCAATTCCTTTCAAGGGAAAAAAATGGAAGCAGTGGTGTTATCCTGCATTTAAATCGAATCGATCCCATTACGATAAAAGATGAAGGACGACAAAACAGGCTTGTGATTGTTTTGAATCCGTTGGGCATTAACCAGTTCATTT
>CAZCKF010000428.1:1706-3315 GCA_964499155.1 uncultured Chitinophagaceae bacterium | reverse complement strand
AGATTAATGGCACAGATCCAGTTTTTTCAACCTGAACAAATTGTTGTTGTTGGTGATCTGTTTCACAGTCATGCCAATAAGGAATTGGAATTGTTTCGCAAATGGCGTGAAGACATCGATCATGTGCAATTCCACCTGGTAAAGGGCAATCATGACATACTCGCAATGAAATGGTACAACGAAGCTTCCATTCACATTCATAATGATTTTTTGAAAATGGGTGAAATAGGATTTGTACACGATTGCGGTCAGGCCTCTGTTCCTGATGTTTATTTTTTCTGCGGACACATTCATCCTGGTATCTGCATTCGCGGAGTAGGCAAACAAATTCTGAAATTTCCTTGTTTTTATTTTACCAGGGAATATGCAGTGCTTCCGGCATTCAGTCATTTTACCGGCATAGCACTGATTGAACCAAAAAAGAATGAAGCTGTTTATGGAATCGTTGATAATAAAGTGATCAGTCTACATGGCGCAGAAGCTGCTAAAAATTGCATATGATCCCGTCTTTGCACATCCACTGCCTGAAGGTCACAGGTTCCCGATGCTTAAATATGAATTGATTCCACAACAACTCATCTACGAAGGCACTTGCACAAAAGAAAATTTTTTTAGCCCCGCGCCCTGCAAGGAAGAAATTATCCTGCTCACCCATTCAAATGAATATTTACAAAAATTAAAATCAGGACAACTTACAGCACAGGAACAACGGCGTACAGGATTTCCTCTAACAGACGAATTGCTGCATCGTGAATTTGTAATTACACAGGGTACCATTGATTGTTGTCATTATGCTTTTGAAAATGGTGTATCGTTGAATGTGGCCGGAGGTACGCACCACGCATATGCAGATCGGGGAGAAGGTTTCTGTTTGTTTAATGATTTTGCAGTTGCAGCAAATTATTTACTGGAACAAAAACGAGCTTCAAACATCCTGATCATTGATCTTGATGTTCACCAGGGAAATGGGACCGCTAAAATTTTTTCTAAAGAAAAAAGAGTTTTCACCTTCAGCATGCACGGTGGAAATAATTATCCATTTCACAAAGAAGAAAGTGATATTGATGTTCCGCTACCTGATGGCATAACTGATTCCCTGTATCTTGAAATTTTAAAAAACAACCTCAATCAGATTCTTAAACAGGATTTTGATCATGCATTCTATTTATCAGGGGTTGATATTCTTGCAACAGACAAGTTTGGAAAACTAAAACTTACAATGGAAGGATGCAGGAAAAGAGATGAAATGGTTTTTAATCATTTAAAATCAGCAAAAATTCCATGTGTGGTTGCAATGGGAGGAGGTTATTCCCCTGATATTAAAACCATTGTTGAAGCTCATTGCAATACGTTCCGCGTTGCAAAGGAACTCTACGAGCTTATTTAGTTTTTTTTCTCAACTGGTTATAATCGAGGAAATAAATAAATCGAATAGTGAATTCATTTGCATGTCTCAGGTCAAATGTCCTGGAGAAATTGCGGAAATAACTTTTGTTCGTGATGCCATCTACGCTTTCATCTTCGCCAAGCCAGTTTTTATATCCTGCAATCAACCGGCTTCCCAGTCTGAAATCCCAGGTCAGAAAAGCATCAATATTGAAAATGTTTA
>CAZCKF010000428.1:0-1682 GCA_964499155.1 uncultured Chitinophagaceae bacterium | reverse complement strand
TCACGATTTGGAATAAAAGTCCGTGTTGTTGTGCTTCCATCAGCATTTACGTTTGCAAAACTTTGAAACAAAACATTACTCCAGTAATGCCTTGTACGGAATGTCATATTGATACGAGGTGTGAAATGATAAATTCCCGATAAGATCGATGTCTGATCTTTATAATTCACAAATCCCACGATGGGATCACCGTTTGCTTCAGCACCTGCATAAACGATATAATTTGTTTCTGCTTCACGATGACTTGATACGTCAAGGCTGAACCTGTCACTAAACCTGTAACGTGCACCCAGTTCAATAATGTGATATTTCTGTATGTCAACATTGAACCAGCCTTTCAGAAATTCCCAGTTCACAAATAATCTTTTTCGACTGTCTGAACTTCCGCTTATTGATCCAAATGAAAAGGCGGGTCGCTGAACAAATCGTCCGGGCGTGTTCAGCACAAAATAATCGTGCTGATTTTTTGGTAAAATTCCAGTTACTAAAGACACATCCCAGAAGTTTTTAAAAATCCAAAATGCTGATGCCTGCAACTGTATTTGGCGAAAAGCATTGGGTTTATACAACCTGTCATACATTATATCAATGCCATAACGGTAATTCAGAAAATTTTTGGTCGCTGTGTTTTGATTATAACTCCCACTTACCATATAATTGATCTCATTCACAGCAGTTGCAAAGCCCAGATCATTGGGATCAAAAAAATCAGATTCAATACTTGCCAGCCCGGAATATTGCCATTTCCCGCTCACCTTTCCCCCACGTAGCATTGTAGCATATCCATCGTAATCTTCTGTACCTGAAATGGTGCTGTACCTGGCAGTCCCGCGAAGATTATATTCATTATTCGAATTGAAAAAGCTAAAGTCAACCGAGGATACATTCGCATCCCTGGCTGAACCGTTTCTGATAACATTTGTGTTTGTTAGCGTCACATATGAACTTCCTTTCAATGATTGATCCAATACTGCAATGTTGTAGTTGGCGAGTGGTTCAGTTTCGATTTTTATTTTCTCACCAGTTACACGGTTGCGGATCGTTGCATTCATTGGCGCAGTGACCGCATTGAAAAAACCAATTCCCAGTTTTTGTTTTGTTCGACCAGATAATTTTATTGCATTGTAATTCAGTTCCCTCAGTAAAAAATGGACGGTTCTCACTAAAGCGAATCTCAAAAGGTGTCAGGTTGTTTACAACATTATCAGAAATAACCTGGCCGAAATCCGGAATGAGCGTGGCATCAAGAGTAAAACTTTCATTGATACCATATTTTACATCCATACCTCCATTGCGTAACCATTCTCCCTTATCACCTCCATTTATCTGAGGTGTTACACGCACACCTGTTGAAACATAGGGAGAAAAACTGAGTCGTAAGGGCGGCTGAATATTCGCAAGACCAGTAAGCCTTCCGAATTGAAATACAAAACCATTCACATTGGGATCAACTTTATTCCAAAAACTCGTTTCATTATTTCTCCTGGTAAAACGCAACAATTGCATTCCCCAATCCTGCATGTCTTTTTCTGCAAAACGCAGTGAGATGTAAGGAATGCGCATTTCGACAACCCATCCATCAGCTTTCATTTGCACCTGGCTTTCCCACACTGCATCCCATGTTTTTGATCCATAATCACCAAAGCCTCCCCCCAGTGTTGGTCCCAGCCTGGCATCTGATT
>CAZCKF010000427.1:2522-3318 GCA_964499155.1 uncultured Chitinophagaceae bacterium | reverse complement strand
AGTTTTGAAGGAATTATCCCGGAAGGAAATTATGGCGCCGGAACTGTAATCGTTTGGGATGAAGGAACCTATGAAATCTTAGATGCTGATGATCAACCGCGATCCATGCAGGAAAAACTTGCACTGAAAATGCTGAAGGACGGGGATTTGAAAATTGTCATGCATGGAAAAAAAATAAAGGGTGCATTTGCGCTGGTTAAAATGAAACGAAATGAGGACAACTCCTGGCTGTTGATTAAAAAAGATGATGATTACGCAACAACTGAAGATATTACTGCTAAGGAAAAATCAGTGATATCTGGAAAGACACTTGCTCAGGTTGAAAAATCATCGGGAAGCAGGATTTATGGTGAAAAGGAAAAAAAGAATACTAAAAAGCAAACCAAGGCAATATCAAAAAAGGCTATCCCAAAAAAATCAACTACTTCTAAAAAAAAAATCTCAGAAGTAAACACCGTACTAAAAAAATATAGTGCAGGGATTACAAAATCATCATTGCCTGCACGTTTCAAACCCATGCTCGCCACGCTGGTCGATGAACCTTTTGATGACAACAACTGGATCTATGAAATCAAATGGGACGGATATCGCGCAATAGGTAGTATAGTAAATGGGCAAGCTGATATACGTTCTCGAAATGATCTATCTTTTTCAGAAAAATATACACCAGTAGTAGAAGCGCTGGAAAAATGGAATGTCAATGCAATGGTTGATGGAGAAATCGTTGCTGTAGATGAAAAAGGCTTCGCTCAATTCCAGGGACTGCAAAACTGGCAAAGATTGGGAGAAGGAAACC
>CAZCKF010000427.1:0-2512 GCA_964499155.1 uncultured Chitinophagaceae bacterium | reverse complement strand
TATTATATTTTTGATATTATGTGGCTCGATGGTTATGATCTCACAGGATTAACACTGATTGAAAGAAAAAAAATTCTCCGAGAGATTTTACCTGAGGATGATGTTCTAAAATACAGTGATCATATTGAAAAAAATGGAACACGGTTTTATGAAGAAGCAAGTGCAAATGGTCTTGAGGGAATTATTGCAAAAAAAGCAGGCAGCTTATATCTCCCCGATTCACGGAGCCGCGACTGGGTAAAAATAAAAACTACAAAGAGACAGGAGGTAGTTATTGGTGGATATACGGCAGCACGTAACAGCCGAAGTTATTTTGGGGCATTGATCCTTGGAGTATATAATAACAAAGGCGAACTTGAATATGCAGGTCATACTGGTTCCGGATTCAACAGCAAAACACTGGAAGACACGTGGAAAAAACTGCAGCCCCTCGTAACAGACAAAAGCCCATTTACCAGGAAGCCTAAGACGAATATGCCAGCAACCTGGGTAAAACCTAAATTGCTCTGTGAAGTAAAATTTCAGGAATGGACCAATGATGGAATTATGCGCCAGGCAATTTTTTTGGGATTGCGTACAGATAAAAAAGCAACAGAGGTAAAAAGGGAATCAGCAATGGGAACAAAAATAATTCAGGAAAGGGCAAAGAAAACGACAGGTAAAAAGAAAACTGTTTCTGAAATATTACCTGCAGTAAAGAAACCTTCTGTCAAAAAAAGCAAGGTAAAAAAAGCAGCAGTTAAAGTCAAGTCTTCTTCAAATGGAACTTCAAAAACTTCTGCAAAGCAATTATTGCCGGAAGGTGAAAAAGATATTGTATTAAAAATAGACGGCAAGGATTTAAAATTTACAAACCTCGATAAGCTTTACTGGAAAAAGGAAAAATATACAAAGCGTGATATGTTGAATTATTATCATCGTATTGCGCCTTACATGCTTCCTTATATGCTCGATCGTCCGCAATCGCTGAACAGGCATCCCAATGGAGTGGGAGGGATGAGTTTCTATCAAAAAGATGTGGAAGGTAAAGTTCCGGATTGGGTGGTTACACATGGTGATTTCAGTGAGGCCAATAATGAAGTGATACAGTATTATGTATGTCATGATGAAGCGCACCTGTTGTATCTCGCGAATCTTGGTTGTATTGAAATGAATCCATGGCATTCACGGGCAGAATCACCGGACAATCCTGATTATTGCCTCATCGATCTAGATCCATACCAGATTGGTTTTAATAAGGTGATTGAAACTGCACAGGCATTAAAACATATACTCGATGAATTAAAAATTCCAGGTTACCCAAAAACTTCCGGTGCAACAGGTCTGCATATTTATATTCCACTTGGAGGAAAATATCATTATGATCAATCAAAACAATTAGCTGAACTGATTGTTACGCTGCTTCACAACGATATCCCAGCATTCACAAGTCTTGAAAGAAGCCCTGCGAAGCGTAAACGAAAAGTCTATCTGGATTATTTACAAAACCGGCAGGGACAAACTGTTGCGGCGCCCTATTCGCTTCGGCCGAAGGATGGAGCAACTGTATCAACACCACTTCACTGGGATGAAGTAAAACCAGGATTGACTCCGGAAAAATTTACAATCAAAAACATTTTCGATCGATTAAAAAGTGAAGGTGATCTTTTCAAACCTGTATTGCAACGTGGGATTTATATCGAGAGAGTGTTACGAAAGATCGAGGCGGAATTACATAAGATATAATTTCAAGATTTCAAGATTTCAAGATTTCAAAATTGGCTTCGTAACGGTTCTTTTACGAGATACCGGGCATCTTTCCTGAACCTGCCTGCGCTTTTGTGGTATTTCAGGTGCACCTGATACACATTTTTCGTACAGCATATGCTTCGCTGCTTTTTCAGCTCATCTATTTGGGGAAGGGAATCAGCAGAAACCCGCTTCAGCAGTGCATTTCAATGAATTTATCCATTTCCATTTTACAGGTACGCAATTTGTCTTATACATGGAAAGAAACGAACACCTTATGAATACTGAAATAAAATCTCTGAAGACCAAGATAGAAGAAATGAAGCACGCAATTTTGCGTCCTGAGGAAAATGGAAATGGAAATTATCTGGTGGAAACATTCAGAGTAACTGATGATGGCAGAATTTACTGTTTTTGTGAAGATGCATCTAAGGAAGATATTTTTGAAGCGTCTTTAAAATTTATTGATAAAGAAAATGGTGAATACCTGCTTGTACATGGAACTGCAACCCGTGATGAGAAGGTGTTGCCGCCACGTATTACAACACCAGGTGCACCAGGAACCGTGTTTGCAATTGATATCAACACAGCACAATATTTTCAGCGCGAATTATGCAATTCATTTGCTTCAGATCTCAATCGCAAAGCGATTTGGAAATTGAGGCAGGGCTGGAGCTCGTATAAAAAAGCAATTTAAGATTTTCGATTTTCGATTTAAGATTCGCTTAACCAAATCTTAAATCTAAAATCTTCAATCATATTCTCTCTTAAGGGGTGGTTCTTT
>CAZCKF010000426.1:0-3321 GCA_964499155.1 uncultured Chitinophagaceae bacterium | reverse complement strand
ATGGTTGGGAACCATGCGGAACTTGATTCAGTTTCCCCCTGTGTCCAGATCTGTGTTGGTTTGTCTTTTTCTTCTCCGCGGGGGTTGATGAAATACATTCCCTTGATTCCAAGCATTGCATTGCCTCCATATTTTTCATCAAATTCATCTGGCTTTGCGATGTAATCGATAAACAACTGGTATTTTTCATTCGCCCTATACTTCCGGTCAAGTTTGATGCGAAGCTGCCAGTCATCATACGTGTATTTCAATGGAATTTCTGTTTTGCCTCGTACAAGCGCTACTTTTTTAAATTCCATACCCTTCGCATCCAGGGTAAGTGTATCGGTTGGATAAAAATGAGGTGTTAAAGTCAGCCAAGCCTTACCATACAGGTAAGATTTGCTGAAATCCGGCCTTACCTCAAGACGCGTGTGCACAAGATTGTTGATTTTAGCCGGTGTTTCCCGGTAATCTGTAAAATCAACATGTTTATGCTGGGCAATGATATTTGAAGAAATGCCCCCAAAAACAATGAGACCTAAAACGAGTTTTTTCATGCTGAATAGTTGTGTCGGCAAATGTAGTTTACCGGGTGAAATTGAATTGTTTAAACTGTACGGGCGGTAATGGTTTAACAGGTTATTATAGATGTTTTTCAATTAAATTGCATTAAGATCATTTTACATGAAAAAAATCCTGTTCGCCATTGCTTTCCTGGTCACGCTGGCCGCAGGTGCACAACGCTCTTACTTCATTTATATACAAACAGAAAACAATCAGCCTTTCTTCCTGAAGCAGGACGATAAGATCATCGAATCAAATGCATCCGGATATTTAATTCTTTCCAAATTAAAGGACAGCACCTACCAGTTTGAATTTGGTTTTCCCGGCAAGGACATTCCTCCACAGAGATTCAACGTTTCCCTGAACAGAAAAGATCGCGGATACCTGCTGAAAAATTTTGGTGATAAATGGGGTCTTTTTGATTTACAAACCACATCTGTTATTTCTCCCGAACCAATGCCGCAATCCGGCGTGCAATACGCGTCTGTGCAGATCACTGATGCTTTTTCGGTTTTGCTTGCCAGGGCCGCAGATGACCCTAAGTTGCTGTATCTGCCGGTGATTGCTGAAACAACCGCGAAAAAGGAGAGAGAGAAAGAGAAAGAGAAAGAGGGAGAGAAGGAGATTGTGAAAGTAAAAGAACCTGAATCGAAATCTTCAACAACTTCGATTACTTCCACTGAAAAAAAGGAAGATGCTGAAAACAAGATCGTTGAAATTATTCCTCCGGCAGAAACACCAAAGGATACAATTGCCGTAACTGTTACTGAAAAATCAGTTAAAGAGATGAATATTGATTCGGTTGCGGTTCAGGCCAACACAGATGAAATTAAAAAATCAGTAAGGTCAGATGCAGCCACAGAGAAACTAAAGGAACCGGAAATTGTTATTGAAAAAGTGGAAGAAAAACCTGCTGCCGCTTATGCAAAGGCAATTGTGACCCGAAAGTCGGAGAGCAGTACAACAGAGGGATTTGGACTTGTATTTACAGACGAATATGATGGAATGGTTGATACTGTCAGGATTATAATTCCGCATACAAGAGTGATCGTGAATGAAACTAAAAAGCCAGGTGAAACAAAGTTTCTTGATATTGATTCTGCTCCGGATACAATTGTAAATACTCCCATTGTAGTGGCAGTAAAGAAATCTGTTTCAAAAACAAACTGCAATGATTTTGTAAGCGACAACGAAATTTCACGCCTTCGAAAAAAAATGTCATCAGCAGGAAAGGATGATAATATGATTGGTGAAGCGAAGAAGGTTTTTCGCAATAAATGTTTTACAACAGAACAAATTCGTGACCTCAGTGAAATGTTCACCACTAACGGTGGCAAATATTATTTTTTCGATGCAGCCTATACTTCAGTTAGTGATCCTGAAAATTTTTCTTCACTCGAATCACAGTTAAAGGACGAATATTTCATCAAACGTTTTAAAACGCTGTTGAAAAATTAATACCGTTATGCCGAGGTATTTTTTAGAAGTGCGGTATGACGGAAAGCGATACAGTGGCTTCCAGGAGCAGAAAAATGCGAACAGCATCCAGGCTGAAATCGAAAAAGCGATCCTGGTTGTTACCAGGAAGCAGGTTGAATTGACCGGGTCGTCGCGAACAGATGCTGGCGTGCATGCCAGGCAGAATTTTTTCCATTTTGATTTTGATACTGAATTCGAAGATGAATGGATCTACAATGTAAATGCTGTACTTCCTGCAGATATAGCCATTATGGGTTTATATCCTGTGAGCAGTGATTCCCATTGCAGGTTTGACGCCATTGCGAGAACTTACCGGTATTATATATATGCAAGGAAAAATCCATTTTACAGGTATTCAGCTTATTACTTTCCATATGCTTTGGAAATGGATGCGATGCAAGCGGCCGCCGCAATGGTAAAGCAGCATTCGGACTTCACTACTTTTTCCAAACGGAATACACAGGTTAAAACATTTGAATGTAATATTCAGAAAAGTGAATGGTTGCAGCAAGATGATCTGTTAATATATGAAGTGAAGTCAAATCGTTTTTTGCGTGGAATGGTGCGCGCATTAACAGCAACGATGCTGCAGGTGGGAAGAGGAAAACTAACAGTTGATCAGTTCAATGAAATAATATTATTGCGTGATTGCACGAAAGCAAGTTTTGCTGTGCCGGCTCACGGACTTTTTTTAGAGAGCGTGATGTATCCGGAAAATTATTTTCAGCATGCAAAAAAATAATCATCTGCTGAAACGCAGGCCTGTCAAGTATTTCAGGATTTTTAGATTTTTTTAAATAAAAAGTGTTTTGCAGAAACTTCAATCTGCTTATCTTTGCACTCCGCAATTGAAAAAAAGCGGTTGTTCTTTAAAAATGTGGATACGATGTGAGGCAAGTGTTAACAAAATTTGTCTCGAAAATTCAAAATCTGAATACTCCATCTTCGTATCTTTGCAATCCGTCTCAAAAAATGAGATGAGCTCTTCTAAGTAGGTAGAAACACACCAAATTCCGGCAGGAAATCGGAAATTAATTTTGGTAGAAAAATAATTGGCTCGTAGCTTTGCACTCCCTTTTGAAAAAATGGGAAGGCGGTTAGCGCCGAAAGATCTTTGAAAGTTAGGAAACAACAGCATCTTGTCTTTGCAGTGATGCGAGACAAGACACAGGTAAGTCAAGCGTAAGAAACACTGAATTGTTAGTCAATTCTTTTATTAATTAGCTAGTCAATTCTACATTATTTACAATGGAGAGTTTGATCCTGGCTCAGGATGAACGCTAGCGGCAGGCTTAA
>CAZCKF010000425.1:0-3324 GCA_964499155.1 uncultured Chitinophagaceae bacterium | reverse complement strand
AACACCCCCGTTCCTTTTATAATCTTCAGATATTTTTTATTGTGAACACCGATCGTACGAAATGCGGCCTGGAATCCATGCATCAAATGCCAGGCAAGTGAAATGCAACCGAGCACATAGAGAATAACTACCCAGCCATTTTGAAACACATCCACCATTCTTGCAAACAGGTCATGTGTTTTTACATCCCCATATGTTACAGGTGCAAGTGTGTGCGTTACGCGTGAAGGGACCCAGAAGTGTGCGACGTGCATGATGAGGAACAACAACAACAGGGTGCCGAGCAATCCCATTGATTTGCTGTACCAGGTGCTTCCGCGCGCTCCCATTCCGACCTTGTAACCAGTACCTCTCCGTGCGCGATTGTCAAATTCCAGCACATATCCCTGGATCGCGTGCATGATAATCCCGGCGAATAAACCGATCTCGATGATGCGAATTAAAACACTTGATCCCATGAAATGTGCGGCCTTGTTGAACATGCGGCCATTGTCATTTGGGTCAAAAAACGAGAGGTCATTAAATACGCATGAATTGATGCCGACATGTATGATGAGAAAGCTGATGAGGAACAATCCTGTGAGTCCCATCACCAGTTTTTTACCGACCGAGGATGTAAAAAAATCCGACCAACGCATAAATAGAGGGTGTTTGATGCTTCATTGCCTTACGCACTAATCTGCTGGTTGCAAAGATAGGCGAGGGATATTTTTGATTTTGGATTTTGGATTTTGGATTTTTGATTGGGCGCTCCTAACCGACAAGCATTGGAGAATTAAGAGGAAAAATTCGAAGCGGTTTATTAAATGGATTTCACCATTTGTCGAAGAGTTGTTTCACGCCACGAACCTCGACAAGCTCGGTTTGACAATCTCGAAAGAAAACAATTTCGAAACGGTAATGACATTTCGAATGTGTCGTTTAGAATCGTAAGCCGATGCGCAGCAATTGAAGTGACAGCTTGCAGCGTATAGCTTGAAGCTAATAGCTATAAATAACTTCTTCGACTCCGTACTGACATTTCGAACATATCGTTTGGAATCGCTTGCCGATGCGTAGCTATTGGAGCAACAGCTTGCAGCGTATAGCGTGAAGCTTATAGCTCCACACTAAATCAAATCTTAGGTCAACCGTGACGCCTGCTCATTATCAAGTTTCTTAAAAAGATGAAACGGCTTATACGTTCTCCAGTTTGAAAGATCAACAAGTTCCAGGTAGCGATTTAGTTTTGCGCGTATGAAATCGTGCTGTGTTTGTTCGGGCATGTTGATCACAACGATCCAGCCATTTTCGTCGGTCACTTCTTCAAACCATTCTTCATAATAATCACGGTCGCCAGAATGGAAGTTGAGAACGTTTTCGGCAATGATGATGAATTTTGTTATACCGTAATCAAAAAATTTATCTGCGACTTCACGTTTGATGTTCATGATGTCGTTTTCGATCGCATCATTCCATTCACCCAGCAGTTCAATGATCACATAATGTTCTTCATAATCCGCCATGATCACTTTCATGTACAGGGTGCGAGATCCAAATTCGTCCCACTGGGGGTGGATGTAATAATTGTAAACCCTTTGTGTGAATTCAAATTCCGAGTACACGCGTCCGTAGAACGGTGAGTGCTCGTCCTCTTCGCTGATGTAGATGTGGCGCCAGTTATAAAATGGTTCGATATCGTGCATGAGATAGGATAAACAGGATTAGTTAAGGATAACAGGATTGATGTCCAAGTTGATCGTTTTTTGTTTCTGGTTTCTTGTTTCTTGTTTCTCGTTATTCCAGGAAAATTTGTAGTCTTCGTCTTTTTTATAATTTTTCTAAAGTATCCTAAACCAGCTTGTACCTAAAAAGATTTGCGTTGCTTGTTGCCAATTGCATTTTAAAACGCGAATGATCACGCATCAAAAACGTTTCTGAAATGGAAAAAAGCCACTCGCTCCTACAAAGCCTCGCCTCTCGCTCTTCGCCTCTCATCATTTATCCGCGGCAATTAAATTCCAACTAACTCTCTCCTACCTTCAATAATCATTGACCCCGAAAATTATCTATCGCCTTCTTCACACTACCATATTTTATCAGAAGTTCCTTCGCGGTATTGTAGTCCCCCATCCCCGTCTTTTCCATTACCATCTTCACTCCACGATCAATCAGCTTTTCATTACTGAGTTGCATATTCACCATTTTATTATCCTCAACTCTTCCGAGCTGGATCATTACTGCAGTTGAGATCATATTGAGCACAAGCTTTTGTGATGTGCCGCTTTTCATTCTCGTGCTGCCGGTAACGAATTCTGGTCCTACTTCCACCTCAACAGGGAAATCTGCAGCCAATGCCAATGGTGATCCGGGATTGTTGGTAATGCTTCCTGTAATAATTCCTTTTTTCCTGCATTCATCCAGTGCACCGAGTACGTAGGGTGTTGTTCCGCTGGCGGCAATGCCCACCACAACATCCTTATCATTGACATCGTATTCAGACAGATCATTCCATCCTTCCTCGCGACTGTCTTCTGCAAATTCAACTGCTTTTGTAATGGCGATATCACCACCCGCAATGATGGCGATAACGAGTCCGTAAGGAACGCCGTATGTTGGCGGACATTCACTCGCATCGACAACTCCCAATCTGCCGCTGGTGCCTGCGCCCACATAAAAAAGCCGACCACCGGCCAGCATTTTATCAGTAATTGCAGATACGAGCTTTTCGATTTGCGGGATGGCTTTCTCCACCGCAAAGGGAACTGTTTTGTCTTCGTTGTTGATGTTGATGAGCAACTCTTCAATGCTCATCTTGTCCAGATGCCGGTAGTTGCTGGTTTGCTCAGTGATCTTCTCAAACGTCATGTTGAAATTCATCGGTGAAAGTCAATCAACCCCTCCATGGGATTTTTCAATATCCTGCCCAACTCGAATTCATAAGTCTGGCAAAGATCTGCCAGGACATCCCTGAATCCGTACGCCACGCTCCCTACAAAACTAATAGGTAGTGTCCAGCTTTCCCTGTATTTACATAAATGGTTGAAGAAAAAATCATTAAGTCCGTCTTCAATAATATTCTCGATCATATAATGCCCGCGGTTCTCCGCAAGGAATATGGTAAATGAAGCCAGGTAGCGATTCGGCAATGGTTTCTTGTACACATTCTCCAGGATCTCTTTGTTGTTGGTCACAAATTTTGCATCAAATCTTGCAGCGAGGTCTTCATCAAAGGTTTTATACAAATAGTATTGTATTACTTTTTTACCAAGGTAGGCACCACTGCCCTCGTCACCCAGCACATAACCCAGCCCCGGACTGTTGTTCACTATTTTTTTCCCATTG
>CAZCKF010000424.1:2689-3344 GCA_964499155.1 uncultured Chitinophagaceae bacterium | reverse complement strand
CAGGAAGCCAGTGGTCGTCCCGAAGATTAATTGAAGCAAACGAGTCATAGTGGTATATTCCTGCGAAACCGTGGAATCAGGAATTTTCCCTGGGCGGGCGCAGAATTAAGCATTCTCAAGCCAAACGAGATTTGGTCACCAGGTGCAAGTCTGAAGAGTTCATCGTCGCGGAATGGATATAGTGAGATGGCTTCGCCACTACCTCTTTGAAAATCAACTCTTCGCATGAAGGGTATATAGGATTCGGCGATCGCATCAGCCTGCGTATGAATCTTTTGAGCAAGAATCTTTCTGCTTTTCTAGCGAAAAAAAGCAGGACGATACTCAAATACAATCAGATGATCGCCGGGTGCCAGCTGTACCGATTTAAATGTGCCGAAAAGCAGGTAAATAGTAGCAGGTGTGCCATCTACGGTTACAGTCCAGTCTGCCTCCCAATTGTCTATAAAATTCAAAAAGCCAGCCTTGGGCGCATGGACCCTCACAACCAATTTATCACCTGTATAAGACAATACCTCTGCAATACCTTGAAAGCGCCTGGCATCTTCAAGAAATTCGCTTGGCAAATGGTAATCAATATGTTCAGAAAAGTATATTTTTTTTCCATCGGTTACGCCAAGCAATTGATCCAGTGCGGGCTGTTCCTTCGCCTGCG
>CAZCKF010000424.1:0-2679 GCA_964499155.1 uncultured Chitinophagaceae bacterium | reverse complement strand
GCTTGAATACCGATCAAAATACCAATTCTCCATAACACCTACGTTAAACGTGTCAGACAGACTTATACCAGCGTTTGTGAGTCTCTCATTGGTGAAAGATTCCATATTTTCTTTATCGATATTCCATTCATACGGTGATTCAACCTTAAAAACACCGTATACCCACAACCAGGGTCCGACACATCCGATGTTGACTATTGAAATGGTAAAAAGAATTAACCATAATGCCCACCGACTTTTCCGGGATCCAGGTTTTCGGGAACCGTACCAGCTCAAAGATCCAAGGACTAAAAATGCCAAGAAGGTAAAAATCATAAAAAAGAGCCCTATCCGTGTTAATCGTTCATGAAGCGACACATCGGCATAGCCCTCAGACATCATTTGCAAAAACTCTTTTAACCATCCTATCTCTGTGAAATATTGTGCCCATAAAGTGAAAATATTTACTGGAGCTATGTAAGATATCCAATAATCATCAAAAATTCCATAACCCAAAAAAATCAACTGGGAAGCCAAAATCACACCATAACTTAATGTAAAAAATCTGATTGGCTTCAGTTTCACCAAATGTCTGCCTGCCGGGGAGATATATTCTGAACGACTCACAACATTTTCAAAATATTGATAGGCCAACGCTAAAAGCCAGGCGAAGATGGGCACTAAGGCAATGTTCATTCTGCCCCAGACGCGCAGGCTTGAAAATAAAGGCATATTGTGCCACAGAAAATTGAACAGATAGGAATAGCGCCCATAGGTAATGTAGCTGATAACCGCAATCCAAACCAACAAATAGATCTTAAGCCATAATTCACCACTGCCTAGTTCATCCTTTTTATCCTCCTTATCGAACTCTGCACGAGTGATTCTTGAATATGCCCCGCTTTTGCCGCTACATACATAATAGAGAATTAGGAAGACCCCAACCCCTCCAAAATAATAGATTCCTTCAAGTTGGGCTCCAGGAGGAAAGACCAGTGAACCAATCGAATCAGTGAAATTGAATACATGCAGTGTTGAGTATTCATAACTGTTTCCGCCTCGATCTGTAGTTTGCCGCATCAAAGAAGCCATTTTGTATAAATATGGGGCACAAACCATCAGAGCTGCCAGCACCGTTGTGAACAGAACCGCAAAGGTTCGTTTCAAGACCACAATTTGAATGTCAAAAACCGTTTTTCGAATTTGAGGAATGAAAAATAACGCGAAATATGGCATAAAAAGAAATATCGAATAAAAAGCGTAATAGGGGTATCCCCCGGTTAGCAGACAGATAAGGGAAAAAAAAAGGATCATGCCATATCGCCAGGCCAGATGAGAAGATCTCGCCTGAAAGATGCTGGTTACCGAATAAAACACCCACGGATACCAGGCAGCCGTATGAATGGCATTTGGAAACCTTAAAATCTCGGTCACCTTAAAACTTACTGCCAGGATCAGCGTGCCAAACAGCACCGCGCGTAGATTTAATTTCAAGCGGCGTAGCCATAGAAACAATCCCAGGGCGAAAACGGATATGCCAAAAACTGTAAACCATTGATAATTGAATACTGTATAGCCACCTGCAATTCGGTAGTAGATCGCCAAGAAAATGTTAAAAGGGTAAAAGGCTTGGGCAAAAGGGCTGGAATAGAATGGAAATCCAGCTGCCTCGGAAGGCGACCACAAGGGAAAGTGAAATCGGCTAAGAAAGTCAAGTAAATAAACTTTATAGATGTAGTAAAGAATGTGAAAATCGTTGCCAATACCAATATAGTTATTGCTCAAAGGGAAAATGTAAGGAAAGAGATAGATGAACGGAAAACCAACAACAAGTATTACTGGTAGTGCCGATAGAAAAACCGCCCTCTTTTCATGATCCAAAATGAAAAAAACATTAACAACTGCGAAGGCAATGGACAGGAACGCCAATATATAAATATAGATCGGCATATAATTATTCGGATAAAGAACTTCATAATTGCGCCCATTCAGGCGTGGGTCACTGTTATCGGATGTGGAAAAGATAACAGCCGTACCCCAAAAACAGACATTACCCTGCCCAATGATATAGATATCCTTGGAGTGACAATCCGCGATTGCCCCCTGCAAAGGGATGCCATCTTCGAGTACACGAACTGGTGTTAAACCTCCAAGTTGTTGGTAACTAAATTCCGTGTGACCCAGATCGGCCTGATAAGCATACCCCTGATTTGGTTGAATGTTCTGAAGGGAATTACGATCCCAGAAAGTCCATGTACCTGAGCGAGGGACGGTAATCGTAAAGGAAACGCAAAGAATTGAAATCGAGAATAAGTATAGGAAAACATAAAAATTGGCAATGTTGATTGACTTGCTTATGGTATTCCGGAAAACTAAAAAATAGATGACCGTTCCAAATGAAATGGCAAACAGGATCAAAACCTGATATTGCATTCCGGGAGACAATAATCTAAAAGAGAATATTGAGCTTAAAAGCCAAATTCCAAACCCTGCCCCTATGCACAGGCTGGCTATAATTGAGGCAAAGAGATAGGATGATCCTGATTTAAGCATTACTTTATTGCTTATCTGCTGCAAGCTCGTTGCCTGATAGGACTTCGCTGGTCTTCCTGGCTCTTTGTAAGAGGAGCGCCAATGTCGGGCGGGGTTTTGCAACAAAAAACATTTGATAGGAGAATACTGGTTTCGATAGGCGGATCA
>CAZCKF010000423.1:0-3345 GCA_964499155.1 uncultured Chitinophagaceae bacterium | reverse complement strand
GACGCCCCTGGTCACGGGAAAAGTGATGGCAACACATTGAATGTAGACCTGTACAAAAAAATGATTTTAAAGGCAGACAGTAAATATGGGCCGATGAATGGATTTATGTCGCATAGTCTTGGTGGACTTGCATTGACTCTTGCTCTCGAGGAAATGAACGATGCGGCTGGGCGTAAAGCTGCGCTCATGGCGCCTGCAACGGAAACGAGCACTGCCACCATGGCTTTTTATAAACTGTTGAAACTGGACAAAGGTGTTCAGGAAGAATTTGAAAACATCATTGTATATCTCGCAGGCCAACGGCCTGAATGGCTTTCCGTAAGTCGGGCCATTGAAAAAATTCCTTCGAAATTTTTATGGATCCATGATGATAAGGATAAAAGGACGCCATACCAGGATGCAATCAGGGTGAGAGATAAAAATTACCCGCACGTAACTTTCGTTACAACTCATGGCCTGGGTCATCGACGAATCTACCGCGATGAAAAAGTGATGAAAATGGTCATTGATTTTATAACATCATGAAACTCTTCCTTCCTATACTTTTGATGTTGCTGTTGCATGCATTTCCTCCACAAAAAAGAACGATGAATTATCTGGCACTTGGTGATTCTTATACAATTGGTGAAGGCGTTCCCGTGTATGAAAATTTTCCTTACCAGGTTGTCCAAATGCTTAGGAAAAAAAATATTCTCGTTAATGCTCCTGAAATTGTAGCAAAAACAGGTTGGACAACAGACGAATTGCTTGCGGGTATAGAGCAAACCCAATTATTACCCTCCTATGATTTTGTCACACTTCTTATTGGTGTAAACAACCAGTATCGCAACAGGGAACTTGCGAATTATGAAAAAGAGTTTACTCAATTATTAAACATTGCAATTGAAAAAGCTGGGGGGAATAAAAAGAGGGTGATCGTCCTTTCCATTCCTGACTGGTCAGTAACTCCATTTGCTGCAGGTAAAGACGGTTACCAGATCGCCAGGCAAATTGATGCTTTTAATGAAGCCTGCGGGAGAATTTCCAATCAACTTGGCATTGATTTTATTTCAATAACACAAAGCATGAGGAGGTCAAAGGGTGATCCCACTTTAATAGCTGATGATGGCCTGCATCCATCTGGAAAAGAATACCGAATCTGGGCAGAATTGATAGTGGATCACTGGCAAAAGGTGTTGAAATAATTATTTACACAAAGAAAAAAACGTCCACTCACAGTATCTTTCTTCCCCCAGGTTCCTAATTATTGGTTTTCAATAATTTGCAATTCCTTTTTTTACCGCTAAAAATTCACTCAGCCAATTTATCGGGCGAGTTACCTTATTATTGCACCCAAGCGGACCAATCGGATACTGTTTGATTGAAGTGAATTCCGCTTCCAATTCTCGCCAGGGAATTGGTGAAACCCATTGAATTATGGCGAAGAATCTATTGATTGTTGAAAGCCCGGCGAAAGCAAAAACGATAGAAAAGATCCTGGGATCTGATTTCGAGGTGAAGAGTTGTTATGGTCATATCAGGGACCTCGAAAAGGAAGGAATGGGTATTGATGTCGAAAATAAATTCAAGCCTCGTTACATCGTTCCAGAAGAAAAACAAAAGGTTGTCAAGGATTTAAAAGCTTTAGCTAAAAAAGCTGATGAAGTCTGGTTGGCAACGGATGAGGACCGTGAAGGTGAAGCCATCAGTTGGCATTTGTGTGAAGTATTAGGCCTTGATCCGAAGGAAACCAAACGAATAGTATTTCATGAGATAACAAAGCCTGCTATACTTGCCGCTGTCGAAAATCCGAGAAGGGTTGATATGAACCTGGTAATGGCACAACAGGCAAGAAGGATACTGGACAGGATAGTTGGATTTGAATTAAGCCCTGTGCTCTGGCGTAAAATGAGCATGAAAAATAATCTCAGTGCGGGACGGGTGCAGAGCGTTGCAGTGCGTTTGATAGCAGAAAGAGAGAGGGAGATCAATGCCTTTAATGCACAGTCCAGCTATAAGATCGAAGCATGGTTTAATGCAAATGAACAATCCGGAAAATCGATCACATTCAGCGCAGAAGGAAAAAAGATCAATGCAGCAGAAGATGCTTCAAAATTTTTGGAAAGTTGCAAAGGCGCTGAATACACAGTTCAGGACATCCAGGTAAAACCAGGAAAGAAATCTCCGGCACCACCTTTCACCACTTCCACCCTGCAACAGGAAGCCGCACGGAAATTGGGATACAGTGTTTCCCGGACAATGCTTGTGGCGCAAAAGCTTTATGAAAATGGGCATATAACTTATATGCGAACGGACAGTGTGAACCTGAGTGACAGCGCTCTCGGTGATATTACCCGGACGGTGAAAGGCATGTATGGTGACAGGTATCACCAGTTTCGTAAATACAAGAACAAAAACAGTTCAGCACAAGAAGCGCACGAAGCGATCAGGCCCACATACATGAGCAATACACAGGTTGACGAACCAGATGGTCAGCGTTTGTATGACCTGATCTGGAAACGAACAATGGCGAGCCAGATGGCTGATGCAGAGCTTGAAAAAACCATTGCAAAAATTGGAATTTCCACAAATAAGGAAGAGCTCACCGCATCGGGAGAGGTTTTGAAGTTCGAAGGTTTTTTAAAAGTGTATCGTGAAGATCGTGACGAGGATGAAGTTGTTGAAGATGAAACACAGGAAGGCATGCTGCCGCCACTTACGGTCGGACAAAAACTTGCTTTCAGAGAAATGAAGGCTATTGAAAGATTTTCTCGTCCATTACCAAGATATACAGAAGCATCGCTTGTAAAAAAACTTGAAGAACTTGGAATCGGCCGTCCTTCAACTTATGCGCCCACCATTTCTACAATACTTAAAAGAGGATATGTAGAAAAGCGCGATAAAGAAGGAGTAAAAAGAGACTACAATGTTTTTGTTTTAAAAAATGATAAGGTTGCAAAAACCGTTGAGCAGGAAAATACTGGTGCCGAAAAATCGAAAATGTTTCCATCCGATCTCGGTCTGGTGGTTACGGATTTTTTAAAACAGTATTTCGATGACATCATGGATTACAATTTCACTGCACGGATTGAAGAAGAGTTTGATGAAGTAGCTGAAGGAAAACGCAAGTGGAATTCAATGATCGATGAATTTTACACTCCATTTAAAAAAGATGTTGAGAAAACGATTGAAACTGCTGAAAGAATAAAGGGCGAACGTGAACTCGGCGTGGATGCCGGTACAGGAAAACCCATTGTTGCCCGCATGGGACGCTATGGACCGATGGTACAAATCGGAACAGTGGATGACGAAGAAAAACCACGTTTTGCAAAGTTGAAAAGAGACCAGAGCATTGAAACAATCAGT
>CAZCKF010000422.1:0-3346 GCA_964499155.1 uncultured Chitinophagaceae bacterium | reverse complement strand
TAATTGGGGAACGGGCTTCTACGATTTAACAAAGCAATTTTACTGAAACCCAATACAGGTCTTAATTTTAGGCCTATGAAAATGTTTATCGGATTGTTGCTGCTCTTCCCTTCTTTTTTATTTGCTCAGGATTGCAAGGTTAAAAAAGTCACTGATCAGTTTAGCCAGCTCCCAAAAATGACAACGGGTTTTATTACGCTTAGCACTGGTTCAGATCAGGTAAGGTATTCGATTGAAAGCAATGACAAGGAAATCGACTTTATGTTCTCCCTTGCCGATGGCGAAGAGAAGTGCTTTGACAATGCATCCAACGTAACATTGTTTTATGAAGGCACACGCTCAAAATCGAATTATAAGAATACGGGTTCGATGAATTGCAATGGATTGTTTCATTTCACTTTTCGCAATGTATCCACCACCCCAAGTGCATTAAATCAATTAATCACCAGGAAGGTGGTAAAAATGGTGTTCACAACCACAGACAAAAAAGAGTTAACTATTGAATTAACTCCTGAAGAAACCAAACAATTTTCTGATGCAGTAGCCTGCCTTGTAAAAGAGGCTAAATCACTTATAAAGTAGGATTCACAACATCCCAGGGGGTTACAATATCGTTTTCATCACCATCGCTGTTTTTTCTCCTTTCTTCATTTTCCAGTTCCTCATCTGGGGTTGTTACGTCAGCAGCAGTAACGTCCCGCTGTATTTCTGGTTGATGATTGCGAATGTCCTCATCTGTGATCTCATGGTTTTCATCCATAATATGATCAGTTATCGGGTCGTTTTCCTGATTTCTTGATTTATCCTGTTCCCGGTTGCGGGGATCCTGATTTTGTTGCATAAAATCGTTTAGGATAGTGGTTAAAAACCTATGCCACCCGCGGAGCGGGAGGCCTCAAGCCAGAAGCTTCAGGCCTCAAGATCAGCTTCGTAGGAGGATTGTTAAGTTATTATTATGCTTTTTCTTACCATGGACTCCTGGCTTCCCTTTCCTGAAACTCCATTCTTGAACCCTCTTCATTCTTAAACCTTAAATATTACTTGAAGCCTGAAGCTTTCTTGGACCCTGGTTCTTTGTTTCCTTGGACCTTGCCCCGCAGGGGCATGAACCTTTCTTTAAATATCCCTCTTAAACCTTTCCTGGACCTTGAATTCCTGTTTACTTGGAACTTGCCACGCAGTGGCTGGGGCTTAGTCCTGGTTGAAGGACCTCCCAATAAAATGCAACGCATCCGTTATCCCCGTTCGCCAATAGGTCCAGTTGTGTACACCCTCCCGAACACGGAATTCATGTGGAACCTGTTTTTTTGTCAATGCAATTTTTAAAAGACAATTGCCATTGATCAGGAAATCGTCATCACCGCAATCAATCCAGTAGCGCACCTTTTTTAGTTCGCTGGCTGGTTTGTCGTTTATGATCTTTAAAATGGAATTGCGGTACCATCCGCTGTCCAGTCTTTCTTTTCCTTTTCCAGGTCCATAGAGCGGAGCGAATGTCTGGCTGTACCAGTTGTCATCCATATTTACAATTTCCTCATCATCCAAAACCGCAGCACTGAGTGGTGCAGCAGCCGCAAACATATCAGGGTATTTCAATGCATATATAAGTGATCCGTATCCTCCCATCGATAAACCTGCGATACCCCGATATCTTTTTGTTCCGCGAATGCGGTATGCTTTTTCAATTTTTGGAATAAACTCCTTGATAAAAAATGTTTCATAATTCGCTTTTCCATCAGCAGTGTTGATATAAAAAGTAGAATCTGCATCTGGCATCACGATTATCATCGGCGGAATTTTTCCTTCAGCAATACCCTTATCTGCATACCTGTTTATTTCTCCATATTGCACCCAACCGGTATGATCATCTGTATACCCATGCAATAAATAAACAACAGGGTAAGACCTGTTCGACACATCATAATCGGGTGGAAGGTATACTGCATAATTTACCGGATGTTTCAATGTGGTACTTTGCATCACCAAACCATCCATGATCTTTCCCATCGGCTGCGTGTTACCAATTATGGGAATAATAAGGAACAGGAAAAATATTTTTTTCATTTTCTGTTTTTTTCAAATGTACGATGTTGATGTACGATGTTGATGTACGATGTACGATATACGATGTACGATGTGATATATCGAAGCGAGAGGGTTTGTCGTATTGCAAGAAACACCTACGGAGTATTGGACATTGGATATTGGATATTGGACATTGTCCATGTACGATATACGATGTACGATGTGACTTATCGAAGCGAGAGGGTTTGTCGTATTGCAAGAAACCCCTACGGAGTATTGGACATTGGATATTGGATATTGGACATTAGATATTGGATATTGGACATTAGACATTACTCATCGACCATAAACAAACTTTCGTAATTTCATTTCAAAATCAATGTTTGATGAAAAAACTTTTCCTGCTCACCGCTTTTATTGCATTTATTTCCTGTGCCAGAACACAGAATAATACAACAAGGAAAATTTCAATCATTCCCGAACCTGTTTCACTTACTGAAAAATCGGGCAGTTATAATCTTACCGACAATCTTATAATTGTTTCATCGGAACATCCGGAATTGACAAGGATTGCGCAATCTCTTGCTGAATCAATTGGAGATCCGACAGGCTACAGGATCAATGTGATGAAACTGGGTCGCGGTGGAATCGAATTTAAACTGAATACATCTCCGGACCCGCAACTTGGAAACGAAGGTTATAAATTATCATCAGACAGATCAGGGGTCACCATAACAGCGAATAAACCTGCAGGAATTTTTTATGGTGCGCAAACATTACTTCAATTACTTCCAAAAGAAATTGAAAGTGCCACACGTGTGCAGGGAGTGCAATGGACAATGCCGGCAGTTGACATCACGGATTATCCACGCTTCGGATACAGGGGATTAATGTTTGATGTTGTGCGACATTATTTTACCAAAGAACAGGTAAAGGAATTTATTGATGACATGGTGAGGTACAAATACAACATGTTGCACCTTCATCTCACAGATGACCAGGGATGGAGAGTTGAAATAAAAAGTTTACCGAGATTAACTGAGGTAGGAGCATGGCGTGCTGTACGCGAAGGAAACTGGGGCAGCTTTACTAAACCATCACCAGATGAACCCAAAACCTATGGTGGATTTTTTACGCATGAGGATATCCGTGAGCTAGTGAAATATGCACAGGACCGTTATGTGCAGATACTTCCAGAAGTTGATGTTCCCGGTCATAGCCTTGCAGCCATTGCTGCTTATCCTGAGCTGACATGCACCCCTGGGAAATATGCAGTGAATGCCGGAGAAAAATTTATGAACTGGTTCACGGGGGGATTCAG
>CAZCKF010000421.1:0-3353 GCA_964499155.1 uncultured Chitinophagaceae bacterium | reverse complement strand
ATTTCGGGAGTAACAATACAGCTGTCGGAGATTCAACAATATCGACTTTAGGATCAGGAAGTGACAATGCTGCTCTAGGAGCGCACGCATTGAGAAACAATACGGCAGGTAATGATAATACTGCCATCGGTTTCCGCACACTTGAGACAAATACCTTTTCTTCCCGAAATACTGCTATAGGAAACGAAGCACTCAGCCGTCATACAAGTGGCGATGGTAACACAGCGGTGGGTAACTCAGCTATGATATCTAAAAGAACCGGTTCAAATAACACTGCACTTGGAAATGAATCGATGCAATTCGATTCTGCCAGTCAGGGAAGTGTCGCACTTGGATTCAGATCGATGAGAAATGAAAAAGTGGGTTTGGATAACACTGCTGTTGGTGTTGGTACTATTGAAAACTCATATAACAGTCGTTATAACGTTGCATTGGGAAGAAGCGCTTTGTTCAACGCCGGATCTTCCACAATGAACGTTGCTATTGGGTATTCAACGATGAGCAATTTTGGTTATGTGTCTCCGGATTCGAGCTCTATCGTCAGATCCAATACCGCTGTGGGAGCTTTCTCGCAATACTTCATCAATCCGACTGACAATTTTAACGCGACAGGTAATGCTTCTTTAGGAACATTTAGTTTATACAACAATAAAACAGGGACTGGTAATACGGCGGTTGGTAATTCGGCAATGTATGGAGATGCAAATACAGTTAATCCAAATTACAATGCAGCTTTTGGATATGGTTCACTCGCCAGCATAAATAATGCATCACAGAACGCAGCGATAGGTGCCTTTGCTCTTGCTCAACACAGAACAGGAGATTTTAATACCGCAGTAGGATCTTATGCTTCAGGGTCCGATACAAGTGGGTTTGCCAATGTAGCAGTTGGATATCGTTCACTCGGTGACAATTTAAATGGAGGACACAATGTGGCTGTTGGAATGCAAGCGCTGGAAATAGGAGGTAACAGCCAGTTTAATACGGCAATAGGTCGTTCTGCAATGCAGTATTACGGCACAAATTCAAGAAATACAGCGATCGGCTACAATACTTTAATGAATATGTGGCATATGACCGGAGATGGTACAATCATAGACCGATCAAATACAGCCGTAGGCGCATCTGCTTTAAGTTTGTTAAATCCTACTGATCTTGTCAATGCAAGATTAAATACTGCAGTTGGTTCATCTGCGCTGGAATTTGCTACAACCGGCAATAACAATACGGCATTGGGTTCTTCAACTGCACGATTTTTAACAACAGGCAGTTTTAATACTGCACTTGGACAGGGTGCACTTTTTTATAATACAACTGGTAATAATAATGTTGCGGTTGGTCTCACTGCATTAGGTGGAGCATTCGGTCTTACAAATTCCAGTAATAATACCGCTGTTGGTATGAATGCTATGGTAAACAATACAACCGGCGGAAATAATGTAGCCTTAGGAATGTCCTCATTAAGAAATGGCACAACAAACACTCACAATGTAGCAGCCGGTTATGAAGCCATGTGGAGTTCTAATGCAAATAACAATGTTGGAATCGGATCATTCAGCTTAAGAAACGGAACATTAAATGATAATAATGTTGCGGTTGGGTACGAATCTATGCTAAATACAAATGCGGATAATAATGTAGGGATCGGATCATATAGTTTGAGAAATGGAATTTCGAACCAGAATAATGTGGCTGTCGGATATGAAGCTTTGTTTAACTCAAATTCAGATAATAATGTTGGTATCGGAAGGTCTGCAGGAACCATTGTTACAAATGGGACTAACAACACTTTTATTGGGCATCAAAGTAATTCTTCATTAAACAGCATTGTGAATGCAACAGCAATTGGAGCAAATGCATCAGTAGGAACTTCAAACGCCATGGTTCTTGGTAATAATGTTAAGGTTGGAGTTGGGGTGAATGTCCCATTACAAAAGCTGCACGTGGACGCAACAGTTACCAATGAAGTAAATGCCGGGTATTTTGTTTCCGATAATACTACAGATTTCACCGTAAATGGAGCATCGTTGTTGGCAGTGAATTTAGGAGCCGGAGATGTTAATGCAGCAGCAATTATTGGAAAAGCGGACAATACCAATAAAACATGGGGAGCCGGAGGTTATTTCCGGGGAGGACAGTACGGGACCTATAATATAGTAGATAACACAAATCCCGGAATTGCAGGGTTCGCGACTTATGCTTCCTATAATTCAAATACCATGATAAATGCCTCAAGTAACTATGGAGTATATGGAATTACACAAGGAAGTACGAGTACTAATTTTGGTGTCAGGGGCCAGTCTTCGTCTGCAGCTTTAACAAATTATGGCGTTTTTGGCCAGGCAACAGGAGCAACAAATAATTATGGCGTTTACTGTCAAGGCAGCGGCGGTTATACCGGAACCTGGACGTTGATAAGTGATGAAAAATTTAAAGAAAATGTAAATGGAGTTGAATCCGTTTTGGCTTCAATTAAAAAACTTAATCCTGTAAGCTATTCTCTTAAAACGAATGAATTCAATTATTTGAACATGCCAACTTTCCGTCAGTTTGGTTTTGTTGCACAAGAACTAGAAACCGTGTTTCCTACACTGGTAGAAGAAGGATCAAATCCCGGTGAAGAAACAGTAGAAATTGTAAATGGCGTTGAAAGAAGATCATTTAAAAATCCGATCACATTTAAATCGGTCAACTACATCGGCATGGTTCCAATTCTTACAAAAGCCATACAGGAACAACAAACAATCATTGACGATCAGAATGCAAAAATTGCCAACCAGCAAAAACTGATCGAGGATCTTGCAAAAAGACTCGAAGCACTTGAAAGAAAATAGGATAATAGGATTGGTTAAGGATAGATAGGATTGGTTAAGGATTAACAGGATTGGTTAAGGATTAGCAGGATTGGTAAGGCATTGGAGGATTTATTTTTCATATGGAATGACATTCCGATCTTCTCTATCCATAATATATCTATTATTCCTGTTCTTTAATCCTGTAATCCTTCACCAATCCTTTTAATCCTGTTATTATCTTTGGAAAACAACCAATCCCATTTTCAATGATCCAACGTATACAAAGTCTGTGGCTACTACTCGCCGGAATCTTTGCCTTCTTTACTTTTAAATTTTCTTTCTACAGCGGTCAAAAAATGGTGGATGAAATTGTTGCCACCGATAATGTGGACGCTGGTTCTACTCTACCGCTGATGTTGCTCACGGGCGCTATAATTTTTCTTACGCTGGTAACCATTTTTACATTCAAAAACAGGAAGACGCAATTAACCCTCGCGATCATTACTACAATATTATCTTTCATTTTACTGATCGTCTATTACCTGGAAATTCAAAAAT
>CAZCKF010000420.1:2304-3379 GCA_964499155.1 uncultured Chitinophagaceae bacterium | reverse complement strand
CCTAGCTTAATCCAACAAATCCGTGTTTACTTAAGATCCTATTCAGGTGCAGTAGCTATTAGCTATTAGCTGTTGGCTGTTGGCTATTGGAGACAACTAAGAATCTTACGAAGAAATTAGCTGCTCATCTATCCGTGCAATCCTAGCTTAATCCAACAAATCCGTTTACTAAAGATTCTCTTTGGTGAAGTAGCTATTGGCTGTTGGCTGTTGGCTATTGGAGACATCTAAGAAACTTACGAAGAAATTAAATGCTCATCTATCCGTGCAATCTTAGCTTAATCCTTCCAATCCGTGATAAAAAAAAGCCCCCACGAATGGAGGCTGTCGGATACGGTTTTTTGAATCTATTAATTTGAGCTTTCAGTTCTTTTTGGTCTTCCACCAAACTGGTAGAACAAACCTGCCTGAAATACTGTGTTGCGCCATTCGTTCGTCAAAGGATCATTTTCCTTCTGTATTTGTGCAATACCAAAATTTTGTCTCACGTCAATACCGAGACCTGAACCTGTAACATAAGAAGCACCCAGTACCCAACCAAAATCTGCTTTTTTGTACCAATCTTTCGTATCTGTTTTTACACTTTGAACCTGTCTTTCAGAATCAAGCAATAAACCAACATAAGGTCCTGTATTTACACGGAAACCTGAACGTGATTTAAGCTGAAGAAGAACGGGTATATTCAAATATGTTTGACGGTTAATTTGGTCGTTTGTTCCATCATCTTTTGAACCCTGGCTTGAATAAACAAGCTCTGGTTGAACGCCCCAGCGGCTGTTGATGTTAATGCTGGCAAGTGCACCAACGTGAAATCCAACGCGTGATTCGAAATCAGTGCCTTCATCCACCTTGTGTTTTGCGAGATTACCACCGCCTTTGAGACCAAAAGTTATTGGAGTCTGTGCAAATAATGTTGAAGCAAGCATCACGGTCATTGCCATGATAAGGAGTTTTTTCATGTTTGTTTGTTTTGTTAGCAAATAGAGTACAGCCTAGTATTGCAAATGCTTTGCCCTGCTTAAAAACACCTTTCGTGTATAAAAAAATCCCCATCAGGAGGATGGGGACGAAAGAA
>CAZCKF010000420.1:0-2294 GCA_964499155.1 uncultured Chitinophagaceae bacterium | reverse complement strand
TGTAGGCGGATTGAATGTTTCTTTAATGGTTCTGGCACTTAACCATCGATATAAATTTAATATAGAGCCCGCTTTATCATTTGTCCCGCTCGCTCTTGCACCACCAAATGGTTGTTGTCCAACAACTGCTCCGGTCGGTTTGTCATTTATATAAAAATTACCTGCAGCGTGACGTAATCTTGAAGTTGCCAATTCAATGGACTTACGATCCTGCGAAATTACAGATCCGGTTAAAGCATAAGGAGATGTTTCATCCACAGTATTGAGCGCATCTTCAAATTTTTCCGCATCATAAATATGTATGCTCAAAACAGGTCCGAATATTTCTTCACACATGGTCACATATTTCGGATCTGTTGCTTCAATTACTGTTGGATCAATAAAAAATCCTTTTGTTTTGTCTGCATTTCCTCCGACAAGAATTTTAACTGATTTATCTTTTTTAGCATTCTCTATGTATGAAACTATCTTATCAAAACTTTTTTCATCGATCACAGCGTTCACAAAATTTGAGAAGTCTTCCACTGTTCCAACCTTGAACGAACGAATTCCATCAACAAGTTTTTGTTTTACTGCATCAGCAATGTTGGAAGGAATGTAAGCACGTGAAGCAGCGGAACATTTTTGTCCCTGGAATTCAAAAGCTCCCCGAAGCAGAGCAGTTGCTACAACATCAGGATCCGCAGACTTGTGCGCGATTACAAAATCTTTACCGCCAGTTTCACCAACAATGCGCGGATACGATCTGTATATCCCTGCATTCTCGCCAATTGTCTTCCACATATTATTGAACACACCAGTTGACCCGGTAAAATGTACGCCCGCAAAATCACGGTGTGCGAAACAGACTTTTCCAATGGTGGGACCATCAACATAAATCAAATTGATCACACCGTCAGGCAGCCCTGCTTCTTTCATAATCCGCATGAACATCTGTGCTGAATAGATTTGTGTGTTGGCTGGTTTCCAAACAACAACATTCCCGCACATCGCTGCTGAAGTGGGAAGATTTCCACCAATCGCAGTGAAGTTGAAAGGTGTGACAGCAAGAACAAATCCTTCCAGTGGACGGTATTCCATCCTGTTATGCATTCCGGCTCCACTGATGGGTTGTTGCTTATAAATTTCACTGAGGAAATGAACATTGAATCGCAAAAAATCAATCAGCTCACAGGCTGCATCGATTTCTGCCTGGTAAATGTTTTTACTCTGACCAAGCATGGTGGTACCATTCATATAGGGACGGTACTTTGTTGCAATCAGGTCAGCAGCACGAAGAAAAATATTTGCGCGTGTTTCCCAATGCATCTCACCCCATGAGATGCGCGCTTTCAATGCTGCATCGATTGCTTTCTTCACATGCGATTCATCACCTGCATGAAATGTTGCCAGCGTATGTGCCCTTTCGTGAGGTGGGTGTATGGTTTGTTTTTTTCCAGTACGTACTTCTTCCCCCCCGATGTACATGGGAATATCAGGTTGCTGAGATTTTAATTCCTGCAAAACTTCCTTGATACGTTTCCTTTCCGGCGATCCAGGAGCATAATTCAGTACAGGTTCGTTTACCGGCATTGGATAACTGAAATAACCTAAACTCATGATACAATTATTGATCTGATTTAACTGTGTTTTCTTTTTCCATCATCAAATACGCTTTAATAAAATCATCAAGTTCTCCATCCATTACAGGTTGCACATTACCTACTTCAAAATCGGTCCGATGATCTTTAATCATTTTGTAAGGATGAAAAACATATGAACGTATTTGAGACCCCCATTCTATTTTTTTCTTTGTTGCATTGGTAGCATTCTTTAATTCTTCTCGTTTGCGCAATTCTTCTTCATACAACCTGCTCTTAAGCATTTGCATTGCTTTCTCCCTGTTTCCCAACTGTGATCTTTCAGTTTGACAAACAACCACGATTCCTGTTGGTATATGTGTGAGCATTACCTTGGTTTCAACCTTGTTTACATTCTGACCACCTGCTCCTCCACTTCGCGCGGTTTCCATGGTGACTTCGCTATCCTTTATTTCAATATTAATTGTATCATCAACAAGAGGATAAACAAACACAGAAGCAAATGATGTGTGTCTTCGTGCATTGCTGTCAAATGGTGAAATTCTTACGAGGCGGTGAACACCACTTTCAGCTTTAAGAAAACCATACGCGAAGGGACCTTCAAATTGTAAAGTGGCGGTTTTTATTCCAGCACCATCACCCCATACCCAATCCAGTTCAGTGACTTTCCAACCCTGTTTTTCTCCATACATTCGATACATGCGTGCAAGCATT
>CAZCKF010000419.1:0-3393 GCA_964499155.1 uncultured Chitinophagaceae bacterium | reverse complement strand
GGAAGACAATACCTGGATGCTGCACCCTATTTGCAGATCATCGCGCTATCCGGGTTGTTCATGCCCTTCCTGAAACAATTTGGAACCATACTCGATTCAACAGGAAGACCGAAAATAAATTTCATTGTTATCACCTGCATGGCGATCGTCAATGTTGTGTTTTGTCTTCTGTTGATCCCAGACTATTTATTGATCGGTGCAGGATTGGCGTTGATATCAACCCATGTTACCGGCTTTATTATTACACAGATCATTCTAAAAAAATATTACAATATCAATTTTCTGAATTGTTTCAGGTATGCCTTTGCATTTTATCCTGAAATATTTACAATAATGAACGAGCGGTTCGCATTAAAATGGCAGAAATGAGAGGAAAAGATGTTATCATGTTTGGTTTGCAGCCTTGGGATATTCCCATCGGAAGCAATTTCCGCAACATTGCGATGGAAATTGCAAAGCACAACCGCGTGATGTACGTGAACCAGCCTGCGGATCGAATATCACTGATACGATACAGGAATGACCATCGCATTAAGAACCGAAAAGCAGCGATCAAAAAGGGGAAAAGTGAGATAACAGAAGTGCAGGATAATTTATTTGTATTAAATCCGGGAACCATTCTCGAATCGATCAACTGGATCGGTTGGAAATCGCTGTATGAAAATTTGAGTTTTGTGAACAGTAGGCGACTGGCAAAAACGATCAAAGAAGCAGCTTCTGAATTGGGATTTGAAAATCCTGTATTGATCATCGACAATGATTTCCTGCGTGGCTATCATTTACCTGAAATGATCGATCATGAGTTGTTTATTTTCTATATCAGGGATTATCTATTATCACAAACTTATTTTAAAAAACACGGAAGCAGGCTTGAACCACTCATGATCGCCAAAGCAGACGTGGTTGCATGTAATTCAACCTATCTAGCTCACTATGCAAAAAAATACAATCCGAATTCATTCGACATTGGACAGGGTTGCGAACTCGATGCCTTTACGGCCGGCGATTATGAAAAGCCGGATGAGTTAAAAAAATTACATGGACCCATGATCGGTTATTGTGGAGCACTTCTTTCAGCCAGACTTGATATTGATCTGTTGAAAAAGATTGCGGAAGTTCGCCCGGACTGGAACATCGTTCTTGTTGGACCAGAAGATGATGTATTTAAAAAGTCTGCACTGCACAATTTTTCGAATGTCATTTTTACTGGTAACAAAAAATTGGATGAATTGCCTGCCTATATTCATCACTTTGACGTATGTATCAATCCACAGGTGTTGAACCAGATGACTGTCGGCAATTATCCAAGGAAAGTGGACGAATACCTTGCAGCAGGTAAACCGGTGGTTGCAACGGAAACGATTGCAATGGAAATGTTCAGGGGTTTTACTTACCTGGCAAAAAATTTCAAAGATTATATCGTAAAAATTGAAGCTGCGCTTGCAGAGGAGAATAATGAGGTAATTCGGCAAAATCGTATTGCATTTGCCATTTCCCATTCATGGCCTGCTTCAGTTGAAAAATTATATGATGTGATTGAAAAAGTAAACACTAACTATAAAACCAGTGCATATGCGTAAGGAAGAACCAAGGAATGAGCGATTCATGCACATGCTTTCATTATTGTTTGTGGCAATTGTAATGTTATTCCTGTATTTCAAAATATTATTCTTTTAGTGGCAGCAGTACTGTCAAATACACTCGGTGCGCTCAAGCGCCATTTCGTGACGAAGCAATTTGCTACGCCACTCGGTATTGCACTGCTTATCCTGCTTGGCATTGCCGGGGGTTTTCTTGCAGCAACTGACCAGGCAGTGATCCCATTCATGATTGGCGGGATATTGATTGGTGTGATCATCGTTTATTACATTCTCACGCAACCGCTGGTTGGTTTTCATCTCACCATAATTCTCGCTTTCTTTTCATTTTACCCGGGAAGGGTCCTGGATAAATCAATTCCAATTAGTACTGGAATTGAAGTGCTGATCATTTTATTATTGCTATCATCATTTGCAAGAAAGAACAGGGTTAAAGGTTCTTTACTTAAATCACCTATTTCGATTGCGTTTATTGTTTATACATTTTTCTTCCTGATACAGTTTTTCAATCCGGATATGTTTTCGCGAGCTGGCTACTTTCTTTATTTTCGCCGCTTCGCCATGTTCATTTTTATTTACATCATTTCATACAGGTTGATTGACACGAGAGAAAAATTAAAAAGCTTCATCAACCTGTGGATCGTTCTCTCTTTTATCACTGCACTCTATGGTTGCTACCAGCAATTTTTCGGATTGCTCCCTTTTGAATTGCATTCATTGATGAAGGATCCGCATGAGTTCAAGCTCATGTTCCAGGGTGGGATGATCAGGAAAATGTCCTTTTTATCTGATGCCGTTGCATTCGGCATGCAGGCTGGATCAATGGCATTATTTACACTGATAATCGCCATTGCAGAAAAGGATAAGAAGCGAAGGCGGATGTTGTTCTTCTTTGCTCTCATCATGGTGATGGGAATGCAATTCGCGGGAACGAGAACAACCACTATCATTCTTCCGGCAGGAATGGCGCTGTATGGTTTCATGACCATCAACAACAAACGCACATTGATGGTTTTGTTTTCTTTCATTGTAATTGCAATGGGTGTGTTCTTTGCTCCAATCAATACACCAGCGCTGAACAGGATGAGAACCACATTCAATAAAAAGGATGCTTCCTTGAATGTTCGTGACGAGAACAGGAAATACATTCAGCCCTATATCTACAAACACCCGTTAGGAGGTGGAATCGCTACCAGTGGAATAGATGGAGTTGCATTTAACATGGGACACCCGCTTGCCGGTTTTCCACCCGACAGTGGATTGCTGAAGTACGCAATAGAAACAGGTTGGATCGGTTACACACTTGTGATGATGTTTCATTTCATTATGGTGGCAACAGGAATCGGCTTCTTCTTCCGTTCGAAGGACCCTGAAATGAAGACCTATATCATGGCCGTAACTGCCATGGTGTTTGTGTTGATCTGTACCATGTTTGCCCAGGTATCCATTGGACAGATCCCTGCCGGTATCTTCTTTTATGGATCGCTGGCCCTGTTGAGCAGGATGAAAGAATTCAGTGATGAGAGTAACGTCGCCACTCATGTGAAAAACGGCAAAACAATATGATTAATGACTGTCAATTTATATCTTGACGAGCCAATTTTATTACAATTAAAGTGAGCATGCAATTATGAAATCAATTTTATTTTTTTCGATGATGCTGATGTCATTTGCATCGCTCGCACAGGTAGACTCGTCGCGCCTGCGCACAAGCCCCGGAAGGAATTTTGTAACGTTGATGCGCGATTCACTCAACATCAGGGAGAGGTTGGTACAACTAGCAATATTGAATTCG
>CAZCKF010000418.1:0-3416 GCA_964499155.1 uncultured Chitinophagaceae bacterium | reverse complement strand
TAACCGACAATGTACATGGCTGCATGTTCACCTTCCGTAAACAACAACCCTTTATGGGCAACAATCAGTGCAACCGACATGGCTATAATCAAGGGAATACAAGCAAGCCTTGTCAGTAATCCCAAAACAATAAGTGCTGCACAAAAAAGTTCAGCAAAGATCGTAAGGCCCAATGATACTGCGGGTGTAACATGAAATGGATCAGCAAATCCGGGATAATATTTATTAAAATTCTGAAGCTTGTTGAATCCATGTGGGATCATTAGTATTCCCATTCCGAGTCGAAGGATGAGTGTACCAAGCGTGAATGCGATATCAGATGTTCTGGTCGAAAGAAATCTTCTCATCTATTATTTTTTTGACATCGCAAAGATAGTTGTGAAAGGAATTTACAAGAATGAATTGTTAAAACGCATATGGTGTATGTACTTATCCACAGCTGTTTGGAATGATGTTTGGGCCAACATAAAATAATACGAATCTTTACAACGTTAATCGAACAACCGGATAAAGGACACCAATATGAAGAAATCCTGCATTGCATTCTTCTTCCTATTTCTCATCTCGTTCTCTTCACAGTCACAGCAGACCAAGATCAACGATGACGACAATGAAAAATTCAAGGAGGCAAAAGAATATTTCCAGCGAGAACAATACAGTCTTGCATATCCCATCCTCAAAGAACTGAGGCAATCGATTCGGGAAACGAATATTGCCAATGACGCCATGATGGTGCAGGAGATCGAATATTATACTGTCGCTGCTTCATTGAAACAGAATGAAGAGCGTGCTGAAGATGAGGCAAAGATTTTTATTGAAACAGGACGGAACACAGCGCGCGTGCAGATGATGAACTTTCATCTGGCAGAATATCTCTTTCGCAGGCAGCGGTTTGAAGAAGCAGCAACATTATATGAAGGGACCAATATTGCCAATCTCAGCAACCGTGAGATTGCAGACATGAAATTTCACCAGGGTTACAGTTATTTCACCATGCAGCGGCTTGCGCAGGCAAAACCCTTATTCAGTACCATCCGCCAGGATAAGGACGATCCGAATTACATCGATGCGAATTATTATTATGGATTTCTTGCATTCAGGGATAAACAGTATGCTGAAGCATTGAAAAGTTTTAAAGTGGTAGAGAACGAACCAGCTTATGCTTCGATCGTACCATATTATATAGCACAGATCTATTATGTACAGGGCCAGAAGCAGGAGGCCATTGCTTATGCAGAAGAGAAATTGAAATCGGGAAATGCGCAGTATTATGATCTTGAATTAAAACAATTGCTTGGTCATGCTTATTTCGAAAGAAAAGAATATGCGAAAGCATTGCCTTTCCTGGAAGATTATGTGAACAGATCTGAAAAAGTGAGAAGAGAAGATCTGTACGAAGTTTCCTATGCCTATTACCAGGCCAACCGACTTGACAAGGCAATTGAAGGGTTTAAACAATTGAGTGGAGGAGAAGATTCGCTCAGTCAGCATGCGATGTATCTTCTCGGGGATGCTTATTTGAGGACTTCCCAGAAATCAAATGCGCGCAATGCTTTTCTTTTTTCTGCTTCAAACAGCAGCAACTTAACACAGAGGGAGATAGCACGATATAATTATGCTAAACTTTCTTACGAGCTCGGTTACCAGGACGAAGCATTGAAAAGTCTTCGCAGTTTTCTCAATGAATATCCAAATTCAAGATATGCTGAAGAAGCAACGGATTTACTTGTGGGTGTGCTCACGAATACAAATAATTACAGGGATGCATTATCCTTGCTGGAGGGCATGCAATCCCAATCTGCGAATGCGCGAAGACTTTATTCAAGAATTCTTTTTGGACGTGCAACAGAAATGATCAATGATGGCATGTTGCAGGAGGCAGAATCATTAATCGACAAGGCGTTAAAAGATCCGAACAATGGTGGTATCAAAGCGCTTGCACATTTCTGGAAAGGAGAGATTGCATACCGGACCAACAGGCTCGATGATGCAATTAAAAATTACCATGCATACCTCGATGGAGGCACACCTGCAGCAGGAGAAGCCAATGAATCAAGTGTAAAATATAATCTCGGTTATGCATACCTGAGAAAGGAGAATTATCGTGCAGCGCTCAGCTTTTTTGAACCACTTGGAAAAAATGCAGCATTGAATTCCGATGCGCTGACACAGGATGCTTACATACGCACGGCTGACGCACATTTCATGTTGCGTGATTACACGAGAGCAAAAACCATGTACGATAATGTGATCCGCTTATCATGGCCTGCCGAGGATTATGCAACTTTCCAGAAAGCTATGATTGCCGGAATTTCAAATGGCACAGAAAAAATTACACTGATGAATGATGTCATCAGGAAGTTTCCAACATCTTCTTTGGTGCCTGATGCAAACATGGAAATTGCCAACACTTATCTCGCTGCAGAAAGATTTGGTGAAGCAGTTAAATATTTGAGTGCGGTGATCACACAAAAAGATAACGAGAGCCTGAAACCCCGCGCGCATCTCCAGCTTGGGCTTACTTATTATAACCTGAACAACAATACTTCGGCTCTCGCTGAGTACCAGAAACTGGTTGATCAGTATCCAAATTCCCCGGAAGCTGACCAGGCACTTGAAAATGTTCGCAGTATTTATATTGAACAGGGAAGATCCAGCGATTATGTCGAATTCATGCGCAAGGCAGGAAAGCCATTGAGTGTTAGCGCTGAAGATTCACTTACATGGGCGGCTGCTAATGTGCAATACCAGGGCGGAAATACAACACTTGCATTAAATGCTTTTAATGATTATGTAAAAAGATTTCCGGAAGGCGAACACATTGTCGAAGCACAGTTTTATCGTGGTGAAATCTATACTGGAAGAAAAGAATGGACAAATGCACTGACAGGTTATGAAGATGTTGCTGAAAATGCACCAAATCCATTTGCTGAGAGAGCAGTCTTACAAGCAGCCCGAATCTATTTCTTTGAATTAAAAAATTACAGTCGAGCGGAAACTTATTATGATCAGTTGAAACAGATTGCGGCAGGTCAGGAGAATAAACTGGAAGCAATGCGCGGATTGTTGAGAAGTCAATACCAGCAACAAAAATGGGATGCGGCAGTAAGTAATGCAAAGGATCTTATCACGCAAAAAGGCGCAAGTACAGATGATAAGGCGCTTGCAGCCATGGCGATTGCAAAATCTTATGAAGTAAATAAACAGTACGACCTCGCAATCGCAAATTACAAATCGGTTGTTTCGATGAATAAATCTGCACTTGCTGCAGAAGCACGCTATGGCATTGCGAACAGTTGGTTCCAGGTCAACAAACTCGCTGATGCAGAGAAGGCCGCATTTGAAGTGATCAACAAATCAGGATCCTACGATCTCTGGGTAACCAAAGCGTATATTCTTCTTGGAGATGTGTATTT
>CAZCKF010000417.1:0-3433 GCA_964499155.1 uncultured Chitinophagaceae bacterium | reverse complement strand
AATGAAATTTCACAACTTTTTTGTCTCATACATGATAATTGAGTATTACCTACTGAAACCGGAATAGGTATTAATACCCTGAATTACTCAAATGCTCCATAGCGGAATATTGATTTTTCAAATCAATTCATGCAAATCCTACTCAGGAAAAGGACCTCAAAAGATTTTTTGTAGGTATAAATACTCATTCTCCACAGTAGAATTAAATTCGAATCATTACTTTTTGTCTGATCATCCACAATATTTTTTAGCAGATGCTAAGTGTTGCAAAAAAATAGAATAATTTGTAGTCAAATTCAATTCGAACATGATCCGTCTTCTGAATACATCTCTTATTTTCTCATTAGCCATATTTATTGTTTCCTGCAAGAAAAATCGCATTGATGACAATCCTGCCAATTATAAATTATCTCGTGTTGAATATTATGACACTACAGGCAAGCTGACCGGTAACTTTAAAAACCTTTCTTATTTCAATGGCGCATTGCATCAAATTGAATTGATCTCCGGCAATTCCCAGGAGCTGGTTTATCAAAACAATAAATTAGTTGTGATCAATAACAGGCTGCTTGGTGTTCCATTTCCAATCACCTCGTTGCACTTCAAATATTCATCGACAGATCAAATAGAACAAATTGTTACCACTACCGGAGGGCAGTTTGCGCATCCAAAACCTGATACCATAACATTCACCTGGTCTGGTTCCAGGATCCAGAAAGCAGTATCCGCCACTTACAATCAGACGGGTAAAAAAATATTTGAAGAGGAGATCAATTATTTCTATGCGGGTGATAACATTATCAAATGCGTATTCCAGGGCAATTACAATGGCTATACTGCAGGACCTATCTACTGGAAAGACTCAGCAGTTTTTGAATACGATGTCCTCAACAATCGTTTTGCAGAAAATGGCATTTCATTTTTCCTGCAGGAATTTTCGCTCATCAATCGGTTCAGGCAACTTCCACTCCGTGTGAGTTACGATCCTTACATAGATCCATTCTGGTTTGATCCTGTATTCTTTCCGTTCATTCTAAGCAGGAACAATGTGGTAAAAATGAAATCAAATGGTGGTCAAACCACACAGCAGTACAATTACATTATGGGAACAGGTTTAGCTGCTGAAAAATTATCAGAGATCAGGATAAATGACCGGCTAGTCAGCAGGTACTATTATTCCCGTGTAAAATAAAAATGTATCCTTCATCACGACAACACCTCTGGTGGCGGGCCCGCAGGTTTTGATTTATCTGCAGGCAGCGGGATAAATTCATGATTATCGTTCGGTGGTAAAATGATGCGGCCCTGTTTCCAGTCCTCTTTTGCCTGCTCGATCCTTTCCCTGCGACTTGAAACAAAATTCCACCAGATATAACGGTCACCAAGAGGTTCGCCTCCAAGCAACATCAGTGTTGAATCTGTTTTTGCGATGATCACAGGATCCGCATTCTTCGTAAACATCAGTAGCTTTCCTTCGTTGAATCGGGTTCCATTAACTTCAAGTTCTCCTTTGGCAATGTACACACCGCGTTCACTATGATTTTGAGGTAAACCGAATCTTGCGTCTTTGTTAAGAACAACATGCAGGTAAAAAAGTGATGAACTTGTTTGCACATTACTTTCTAATCCATAAGCATTCCCGGCAATCAGTCGCATCCACACACCTGTATCTGTAAAAATGGGTAATTCATCTGCCGTATAATTTTTGAATGATGGCGCATCCTCTTCATTTTTTTCAGGCAGGGCCACCCATGTTTGAATCATTTCCAATTCACCACCTGCAAGTACTGCAGGATCTTCGAATCTCTCACTGTGTGAAATGCCTCTTCCCGCAGTCATCCAGTTCACTTCGCCGGGTTTGATCACCTGTTCTACCCCAAGACTGTCACGATGAGTTACTTTTCCTCCAAACAAATAACTAACGGTTGACAATCCAATATGCGGGTGAGGTAAAACATCAAGATTGCTTGCATTTGTTGCAGGAATTTTCACAGGTCCTGCATGATCCATGAAAATAAACGGCCCAACCATTCTGCGCATTCGAAAAGGAAGAATGCGATTTACTTCCATACTGGGCGCAATGGATGCTTTGCGAGATTCGATGACGATGTCGAGCATGTCGATGTTTCTTTTAAGTTAGTTTTAGTTTCTGGCAAAATTAAAGCCCTTAATTGTGCTAAAGATGCGGTTGTAGTTTCTGGTTTCTGGTTTCTCGTTTCTCGTTTTCCGCTATATAGCATCTCTACGCAACAATGTTGCTTCGAAGCGTTTTGGACATTGGACATTGGACATTAGACTTTCGACATTACTTCGCGCTCATTCTTGCCGTCTTAATTCTCTTACGTTCACTATCCGTCCATGCAAAGTAAATCTCATTCCCCGATCTTGTCATTTGTGGAAATCCGCTCGAGCGTGATTCTGAAGATCGTGCAATTAAAACGGTTGAATCTTTTTTCCCATTCGCATGGATCTGCCTTGCAATAATATCCGATCCCTGCAACCAGGAAATGAAAGCGGATTTATCGCCCGTCATTACTGCATCAACTCGACCAAGCGTGTTTCCTTCATCGACAATGATTACCCCTGAAAAGGAATTGCCGCCATCATTTGAAAACAAGGCGTTTACTTTTGCATTATTATCTGCAGAAGTAAACCATGCGATCACAATATTATTTCCATCAGCATCAATCTTTGGTCCATTCACAGGACATCCATCGATTTTCCAGCTATCAGCGAATAAAGTTTTCGGCTGCGACCATTTTCCATTTACATATTTTACAATAGAAATATCCCTTACCTCTTCATGCGACCGATCGCGATAAACAACAACCGGCCCTTCTGATGTTATTGCAGCACTCGTCTGGCAACAGTCACAAACACGATCATCCAGTTCCCATTCATTAATTTTTTTTCCCTGCTTGTTAATCACTGCAGCTCGCAGTGTCATATCTCCACCATGTCCATGACCATCGCCATCATTTGAAGCGCTTGCAGTCTTTCTGCCGTCAAGCCAGGCAACAAAGAAATTTTCACCATAAGGAACTAAGGAAACAAAACCATGTTCCGCATTTACTCCATCATCATGGAGTATAAATGGAGTTGACCAGGGTTCACCATTATTCCCGGATAAAACCATCCTTACATCATAAGTATATTTTCCCGTATCACTTCTTTCCAAAAAATGAGCAGCCATGTTTTCATTATTTTCTGCTAACACAGGATAATCAGCCCAGTTGACAAACCAGTTATTTCCGGACGCAATTAGTTTTGGTGCAGTCCATTTACCATCTTTTAAAATGGAATAGTTCAGAGATGCAGTATTATTCTTCTTTGAGGTCCATGAGAGGTAGACTGTTCCATAGCTGGAAGTGAATAAATAAGGTGTTGAGCTGAGTGAGTCAGTTGGTGAAGGAATTTCTGTGACTGCTATTTG